>OMSH01000102.1 GCA_900313715.1 uncultured Prevotellaceae bacterium | reverse complement strand
GTGGATGACAGCTCTTTTGAACTGACAGGCATCATCATCGGTTGCCAGCCTACCAGCGTCGGTTGGAATTACCTGGCTACTTCTGTAACAGGTGAAAACAAGTGGGACCGTCTGGTATATGATAACGCCATTATTAATCAGTCTGTACCTCAGGCAGGTTCTACGGCCAGCTATACGTTGTTGTTCGACAACTATTGTATGGGTTCCAGTGTTACAGCAACTGATAATGATGGCGGTCAGGAAGACCAACCACCTGTGTTTGTCGCTTTGGAATTTGTGAACAAGGCCGGCAACTTCTGGGGTATGCACAACTTGGTACGCAAGAATGGCAAGTTCTATTTGATTGGTAAGTTGGATGTAAAGAATGGTGAAACTCCTCCTATTACCTACAAAACCGTACCAGATAGAACCGACGGCTATGCAATGCCACCTTATACTGATGGACATACAAGTAATAATATTGCTCGCGTGTTTATGCAAGACTATATGACAAAGGCCACCTTCGTGATAGGTGTGAATTCTTTGAAGAGTGCCTATGTCACCGTGCCTAACCTGCAGTCTTCTCAGCTCTCTCTTGGCTTGTCGGTAGATGTCAAGTGGGAAACCGGCATTGACTTTGGTGAGGTTACTTTAGGACAATAATTTTAAACTATAACTATTATGAAAAAACACTTGTTGAATTTGGCTATGTTGGGCTTTTTTGCCCTAACTGGCACACTGGGCTTTACAGCTTGCTCTGACGATGCTGTGGCTGGCGGTGATCTCAGCGTAGAACCAAGTCCCAGCACAGAGACAAAAGTAAAGAATGTAAATTTCGTGATGAATGTTGAGTATGGCCAGCCAGCCACTACCCGACAGTCTGCAGCTACTTTGCAGATTCCTAACACAGTGAGCAATACTTTCAGGGGTATTGAACAAGCCACTTTGTTACCCTATATTGTGCCTGGAACACCCGGGTTCTTGTCGGAAGCCTACGCAACCGGCGGATCTAAGGTAAGTTCTGCGAGGTTATTTGACTTGGCTAAGCTTTATTCAGAGGGTACGATAACTAACCAGTTGGATGGTACTACTAGCAAGAATCAGACATCCAGTTCAAGGCGTGTCATTGAGTTGCCTATGCCATTGCAATCCAATCTGATGATGATTTATGGTAAGGCCATTAAAGGTACCAGTACTACAGAAAACATGGATGCAGTGGAAGGTAAAATCGTAATGAATATCAATCAAGATGCTTCGCAGACATCAATTTCGCTTGTTTCAAGATTGGAAAACACTGAGGTCGATATGTATAAGAAGGTGGAAAGACTGTCTGCCTTTATCTTGAACAGAATCTTGCATTCAAGGGTTTTAGCTCGCACGGGAGAACAGGTATATAGATTTAATCAGCAACATTCTCTATCTGGTTTTAATAGAAATGATACCTACGATTGGGATTATGGTACTGGTAATATTCCTGAAGCGATGAGTTGGGCCGCTTTGGGTGAGAGATATAGAGCTTTTAAGAACGGAGGACCTGCTTTAAATATGACGCCGTTGGAGGAATCCCTGGCACTTGCTTACTATGAGCTGACAACAATCAGACCAGCCTCTGGATCATCTCCTGTAAATCCCGGTGAATACCGTGCTGGTGCGGCAAGTGCTGTCGCCAGGTTGTTATATGACCTGTATGTCTTAGCCGAAAAGGTTTACCAAGCCACTCCTACCCAAAATGCAGAGGCAGATGCCATGCGTTTGGCAGCCCGTATCGGTCATCAGATCTACGGTTTCTATGCCATTGACAAGACTAATCAGACTGCCACTCTCAGAAATATAGGTACAAGTGCCGATGTTGCTGAGACCATTAGGAATTTTATCAAGAGTCAATCAACTGGTGGCAGCGATCCTGCCGACCCTATAGTGGGTGTGGATGATACGGACTTTAGCGCTACCACAGGTAAATTCTATGGTCTTACTGATAATGTAATGAGGACTTTCCCCACATGTTTCGGTGTTCCTGAAGGAGCGGCTCAGTTGTCGTATGGACAACCCACAGCAACTACCGTGCCACCTATCGATGGCGATGAAGTTGTGAAAGAGGCAACTGTCGTACAAGATCAGATTTATTATAATTATACCAACCAGCCGTTTGTGACGGATATGACCACAACTGTTCCGTCGTTTGATCCCACTCATTATATGTATCCTGCCGAGTTGGCATATTTCGTGAACAGTCCGTTGCGTGTGAACGAGACGCCTACTAATTCAGAAGATTTGGATGCACTGTTCCCTAACGGTACCGTAAATTGGGATGACACAAGTAAATGGGGTGCAGGTTGGAGTGTAGGAGCAGTCACCTCTTCCACCAACAGTATTGCTGTGGTGAAGAACATCAATTATGGAGTGGCCATGCTCAAGACCTCGGTTTCTGCAGATACTCCTAACTTGGATGATAACAGAGCTACCCTTAAGCCGGGTGAGTCAGCACAAAGTATCGCTCTTTCAGGGTTGAGACTGGTCGGAATACTGATTGGTGGTCAGGACGATCAACTTGACTGGCAATTCTTACCCAAGGAAGATGACATTACTTACGTTGTCTATGACAATGCAGTGGGTGCCTTTAATGCTACCGATAAGAAATATAATGGTATTCAGTTAAATGGTTCAGATGTCAATTATACCATCCTGTTTGATAACTATACAAAAACAGGAACTCAGAATTCTGTGCGTTTTGCATTGGAGCTTGAGAATATCGGCGGCCAAGACTTCTGGGGAAAGGACAACCTGATACGTCAAGGAGCTAAGTTCTACTTGCAAGGTGAGATGCGATTAAGTGAAGGTGATGCAAGTACCTTGGTATGGGATACTAACTATCAAGTACCTCCATTGGATCAAACGTCAGGTGTATCTACCCAAACTCACCGTGTGTTTATACAAGATCACATGACAATAGCTAATGTCAAGTTAGGTCCGAATGCATTGAAACAGGCTGTGTTGAGTGTACCTGACTTGCGTACATCCCAGTCATCATTAGGTTTGTCAGTTGATTTGAGCTGGACACAGGGTCTGACCTTTAATCCTGTTATTGGTCAGTAAGAACGATACGTTGAAGTGATATGCTATATTATTCCTCACGAGGGATGGTGTTTTCCCTCGTGAGGGAAATATGAAAATTATACAAAAGAGAAGGGTGATAATAGAAGTGTGATAATGGTTGAGCTTAAAAAAATATGTCTTGTTATGATGGCATTGCCGGCAGTAATGGCATTGTCGGGTTGTGGTCAGATTGACGATGACCTGAGCGACTGTTTGCCTCCAGCGCCAGAAAAGGAACTTGAACTGGATTATGAGTTGAAGCTGGTGACCAATATGACTACCGAGCTGAAGACCCAGCTCAACACCCTCACCGATGTGGAAATCTCTGATGCGTTAAAGGCGGATCTGAGTGGTGTGTTCAGAGACTTTGCCCACGATGTGGACTTGTCATTCTATGATACGCAGCTTGATTCTGTGCGTCTTCATCATGAAAGTCATATCATGGACGACACCCAGAGCAGCTACACCCTCAACATCCTCAAGCGTGAGTATATGCATTTGGCTTCTGCCAACATCATAGGCAATTCAGTGGTGTCGTTGCGTGCTGATGAGCAATGCCATAAAGCACACCTCTATCAGCTGGAAGGCGATACCATCGACAGCCACGAAACAGGTCTGTTCACCGCCCGTTCCTATATGAAAATGTTGGATAATGTTGACCAGACTTTCGATGTAAGGCTTTATATGGCGAACGCCGCTTCTTCATTGGTGGTTGACACGACTGGTGTAAAATACAAGAGTTTCCGCGCTTATGCGAGAGGCTTCGCCATCGATTTCATGATGGCAGACAGTGCCTATGTATATGCTGACAGATCTCCTTATGTCAGGGCAAGAGAACTGCCCATTAAAGGCGCACAGCACCAAGTGGGTTTCTGCGCTGTCAGCTTCCCGTCGAGGAATCCTGACGGCTGGTGGATACGTGAGAAGACTGATGATGTTACCGATAGTCCTTCAGTAGCTAAAACCCCCAACAGACCGGCTATTACCCGTGCTGAGGGTGAGATTATTCCAGAAGGAGAACCCTCTGGTGATCCACTTTGGGAGTATGTTGCCATTGTAACCCTGGAAGATGGTTCCATCACCAAGACTTCCCTTACTATTACTGAGCCATTGTTGGCAGGTGAGTTGAAAATTATTAAGGCCCGTATGGACACAAAGGGAGAAGTTATCCCAACAGACGTTAGCGTCGGATGTTCAGTAACCTTGCAATGGACACCAGGCGTGAATTTTGAGACAGAACTCTAAAGTTTAGAAAACAAAGTGAAACTAAGATATCTAACATGGTGGGCTTGTCTGTTTGCTTGCCTTACCTTTGGTGCATGCCAAGGTGAGGTGATGGGTACTGACCTCTTGCCAGATGTCCCTGCTGATGATGCCATGACTGAAACACGGTTAGGTTTCTCGGTCGGACAGGACAATGGTGCTGACACCCGTATGACTGCTACCAATGTACAAGCTGCAAGTAGTTTAAACTATCTTGGTATTGACTATGTGAACCTGGTACCTTTCAATATCAATTCAGATACACCTCCTGTCAGTGCTACTTCACAAAGGCTGAAGAGAACCAATTCTCTGTTAATATTTAATGAGAATACTACCAGTGGATGGGTTCGTAAACACTATTATTCTACCATGCTTGTCCCCTCCGGCACCAAGTCGTTTCTGGTATATGCCCGACCTACCGGTGGAGGTGAGAATGCATCTGTCAGTGACAAATACACTTATGGCTCGTTGATACCTTTCGGCTTGGAAGGTGATGCGCTTGATGACAATGCCGGCAGCATCACTTTCACCCCCGACCGCATTGCTGATGATAGCGACAACGTTACTGCTTACACCAATTCTCTGAATATGGCTCAGCTTATTGCCGGCTATCTGACTGATATCGCCAATGCCAGCTATACGGCGGGAAGCCAAACCGTTTACTGGCGCAATCAGACAGGAAATGCGCAGACAGTTTATTCCAGTCTGACTCACGATGGTCATGTATTTACCATCTCCAGTGGATCCGAACTGAAGAAACAATTAGAGTTTATCAGAGATTATAAGAATTACAACGATGACAAACTGACCTCTGCCATCAAGAGTAAGGCGGGCATACCTTTGAACAATCAGAATCTTAGCAAATGGAATTCTTTTCAGGGTATCAGCAATATGCCTGACGGCCTGATTGCTTTCAAGTGGGATGATGCCAATCATCAATTTGTTGCCTTACATCATGGCAACAGTAAGGAGTACCTGAATCCGCCCATAGCCGACCCCAGTGTCATGGCTTATCCTGCGCAGTTGTGGTATTATGCCAACAGCAAGATCCGTACTTCGGAAAACAGCGACTTGACGGAGGATGATATTAGAGGTATCTTCATTAATGGTAAGAACTGGACGGAAGTGCTGGATAACGAAATCTTCACGCCTGTTATGGGAGGAAATACAGTGGTAAACAGTCAGACAAAGGTGGCGGCGGTTGATAATACATTGAACTATGGCGTTTCAAGAATGCTGTCGAGCGTAAAGACCTCTACGGGTAATATTCCTATTGATCCGGAAAATACGGCAACGATACTCAATAGTAACATTCAGTGGAGAGGGGTGCTGGTGACCAACCAGCATAAAGCCGGTTATGACTTCCAGGCAGTGGATGACGGCACAGATTATATAGTCTATGACAGTAAGATCCTGAAAAGTGATAATAATCGCATTACGCTAAGTAAAAGCTCTTTGTTACCTAATTCAGGGGGTAATAGTAACCATGGCATACACACTTTGCTGGTGCCTACGCTCACCAATGAAAAGGTGTATATGATAGCTGAGCTGTACAATAATTCTAACAATACTACCATCACAGGAAACGGCGGTTGTGTCATTCCCCCAAAGACCTGTTTCTATATGGTAGGTGAACTGGATCCCACCGCAGTGTCTGCAACAGCTGCGAAAGTATTTGAATCAGATAAATATACTAAGGTGGATGCAGTGCTGAATGATTTTGAGGGTGCCTATAATTATGTGCCAGACCTTACATCGCCAGCACTGGTGTTGGGACTGAAAATAGACTTAAGTTGGCAACAGACTGAACCCAGGTCAGTGTGGTTGCATTGAGAATTGAGAATTGAGAATTGAGAATTGAAAATGAGAGGTATAGGTTACATACGGTTTTTGATGGTGGCTTGGCTCATCTTGCTGGTGGCAGGATGCAGCGATGACAGCACTGTTGTGCCGACAAAAGAGTCTCAGTTCAAGATGTACATTTACCTGCCGGAACAGGAGGCAACCACCAGAAGTGAATATGATATTGTGTCTGACCGCGAGAAAGAAAACAAAATCAATTCTCTGCAGGTATGGGTATTCGCCTATAAGCCCAATCCGACGACAAGCATATTGGAGCCGGTGGCGATTGAAGAAGGAGAAAACAAGACTGCAATAGGCAGCTTATATATGGATGTGCCGAACCTGTCGTTGACAGGCGGTATGAAAGAGGTGGCTTTCTATGGCGTAGCTGATGATTTTAAGGATAAGTATCCCAAATTGAATGTCTATGCCATCGTCAATGCTGCCAGCGCAGGACTCAATCTGCTTGACGGAACAACCACCGAGGCACAGCTTCAGGAGCAGGTTTTGACAGGTACTTATTTTGGCATTGACGGCACCACCAATAAGCCTTTAGTCACTTCGGTGAGTGACGCCGGCTTGCCTATGTCGGGTAGTCTCAAGGAAGCAACAGTCTCACAAATCAATGAGCTGTTTACCATCACCAATATGACCTTGAAGAGGGCCGTTTCTAAAATAAGGTTTGTGTTTGCCAAGGCAAATAACATACCCAAGGCTGAAGTTACAGCCATCAGATTAGATGCGCATGTGAAATACCGAGACGGTAACACCTACACTTATACAGGTAATGATGCAAAGGTGTTACCTGTGAGTGAATACCTGTTTCCAGGCTTTCATGGCGATAATGATAATGATAATAACGGAGATGGCTATGCTGCTGAAGCAGAAGATTATGTTGACTGCTCGTCTGATTATCTGCATCGAATAGACTTTGAAAAGCCTGAAACAGTGCCTGACAATGACAACCCCTGGTTCCTGAGATGGGAAAATGAGGAAACCCGTCAGGAGTGGGAAGATAAGGTCAACAATGCCATAGCTGAGGGGTTGGCAGTGGAAAGCGGGCGTGCCTATTTGCGCGAGAGCCCCTACCGGTTAAGAGGGACGATTGAATATATCTATCGTGAAGTGGGAGATACAGAAGATAAAAACCGTTCAGCAACATTTACGATGGCTGATGAGAAGGAGTTCCTGAGAGGTCATACATGGACTGTCTTTGGCTTCTTTTCCGAAGGTGGAGTGATGTTTGAGGTGGACGGATGGGATTCGCAGGAAGTTACCTATCCCGTGTTTAAATGAAGATGATCATGCTGAAGAAATGGACGACATATATTAGCTATTGTTGCATGATGGTGTTCATCATGCTCACTTGCTCGTGCGAGCGTGACACTTGGCTGGTGGATAATCTGTCAGCTGGTTCGGGTGATCCCGTGAACGTGTTGCTTGCTTTCGAGGTGCCTTCTGCTGACAAGGTGGCTGTAACCCGCGCCATGAGTGAGCTGGAAGAGCACAATATCAAGGACCTGTATGTGCTTGTTTTCGATGCGGAAGATGCTGCGCACGGCTATCCGCTGATATCTCGTCAGTATTTCGATGAATCTGCGGTGAATGTTGATAAGACTGACCATGCCAACGGACCATGGAGTTCTGTGCTGGATGGCACCGGCAATTCAACACACGGTGTGGTGATGGTAAAGGCACTCAAGAAAAGCTGCTTTGTCTTTGGTATTGCCAATGTAAGAGGTGATGACAGCGAGGTGGCGAGAAGCACCACATCTGCCTATAGCACACTGGACGATGCCTTGCTTGCCATGAAGACTATTGCTGAAGAAGGTACGCCATCCACCTTGGAAGATTTCTATAATCTGCAAGCCGAATTGAGGAGCGACATCACTTTAGGACGCAATAACTCGCATTTGCTGATGAGTGGCGTGTTTGTTCCAAAGGATAGATACAGACCTGCCGGCTATGATCCCTATGGCAGTAAATATACACGAGCTAAAGCCGGTTTGATTGATATCGGACAGACCAATGTCGTTAATGAACTTACTGATCCTAACGGAAATGTCGATCTTACCAGGGCAGGCGTTATCCGCCTGCGCCGTCTGGCGTCACATATCACCTTCAAGATCAAGATCAATGATGACGTGTTCAAGGACTTCAAGCCGGAGTCCTGGCGTGTGGTGCATGTTCCCAAGCGCAGTTATCTGATGGATCGGGGGGATGAGACACCCAAGTTAACCGGTGACGGTTATTTCATGTATCCCGACCCGCAGAAATCTATGATTCATGCCGACGGTACTTACCAGTTCGACTTCTATATGTATGAGAACCATAAGGAGGCAAGGGATATACCAAGCGATATACATGATATGAATGCATCTCCTTTGTGGGGCGCGATTTCAGACGCAGACAAGGCCATCGTCTACTCCTATTACCTGCCGCAATTTGGCTCTACTATCAATGATACCGATGCTACTGGTGGCTCCTGCCAAAAGTTATCTTCTTTGTTTGGTGGTGATGCTGAGGCATTTAAATATTACAAACGTGATCTGGCCCTGAAGAGCGAAGACGGCCAGTATAAATTCAGGTATATCGACGCCAACAAGGTGAAGGAGTTTGTGTATGTGGAGCCCAATGCCACCTATGTGGAAATCAAGGGCAGACTTCGCTTTGATACCGGCAGTTTCCATCTGGAAGACCTGATAAAGAGAGGGGACGACAAATCTACAGATACGGACATCAAGGACGGTTATGCAGATGTGACCTATCTGCTGCATCTGGGGTATGCCCGGAAGATGAACCTGACGGAAGAGGTGACGGGAACAGGCAGCGAGAGTGAAGCGTACAAGATGGCCGACTTTAACTCGATGCGTAATACCGAATATACCTATAACGTAGAGATACAAGGCGTGAATTCCATCTTTACGCAGGTGGTGACCGAAAGCGATGATGATAATGACAAACGTGAATCCGCCAAGTTGCAGGCAGGAGCGTCCGGCTTTATCGGCATGGCTTCAGAGGACGTGTTTAATACCGATGCCCATTTTAATTCATTCAATATTTTCCTGGATGTTGCCCATCTGGATATCGACCAGTTCTCGTTCGTGATCAACACCCCGTGGTCGGAGATTGATTCCAAGAGTATGACAGACGAGAACTACAATGACCCTGCATCCAAGTATTATAAGTTCAATTCAGACTTCACCTGGATCAAGGTGAGGAGGAACTATGAGCAGACCATGGGCAACAATGATGACTTTGTGCGCTACATGGGTAACGAAAACAGGAAGACCATGCCTTATTTCAAGGCACAGGCTGGAATGTCAGATGATACTTATGAGAGTACTTATCATTTTAAGGCTAATCCGCTGATCGACTTGTATCAGCTGAAAAAAGAGGCCACTTTGCTGTCAACAACAGGTCTTCCCATCACATTGGGAGGCACACCTTATACAGCTAAACTGGAAACAAATGCTACAACCTCGGCAAAAGAGCTGAATTACTATGCAGCAGGCAATACAACAACTCCTGCAGGTCAACTCGAAGGCTTGTTCTACACCGTATATTTGGATGAGTATTATTACAACACTCCGCCTAAGGGTCAGACCTGGACACAACCCTATTGGCATGAGTTTGTGAACAGACCAGCCCGCTATGTAAGCTTCAGTACCAATACCGTCGGCGTAGCTTCCACCACGTTCGACAAGGAAAGCAGCATCATCAAACCCCAGCTGATGGTGGTGCAGCCCAGCATACAAAGCCATTATGCTACCGACGGTGGTATCATTGTGGGCTTGGGCATGGAACATTATAACGAGACTCCCCATCCCCGTTGGACAGATAAAGGTCCCGGACCCGCCATACTTACCTCTAACTATACCGGTGACAAGAAGAAGTTTGGCTGGATCAACGCTTATGATAATATCGTAGGCAAGAGTAATGTTACCTGGGATAACTACGTGGCTGATTTTGTGGGCAACAACAACAACCTGGCCATGGTGCCCAACCTTGTCGGTGGAAAGGTACCGACTGTTGTTTATAATAAAGGTACCGACGATGATGCCCAGTACAAAGCCGGTGCCATCCGCCTGTGCATGAACCGTAACCGTGACGAGAATGGCAACGGAGTAATTGACGAGAATGAGCTGAAATGGTATTTACCCGCTTCTGAGCAACTAGACATCATCAGTATGTGCCATTATTCTTTCTATGATCCCTTGCTGAACTACAATGACTACATCTATGGCACAGATGCCGACGGGACTACTTTCAGGCTGAAGAACTTCCAAGGTGACTATAAAGATATTACGGGTGGCGGTAATATGCGAGGTGCAAATTTCTATCAACTGCACTATGTGGCAAGTGACTACATGAAGCTGACAGCCGAAGAGATGATGAACCTTAACAAGTATAACACCTATGCCAATTACTATTATAATACTGGCGAGATGCGTTGTGTAAGGAACTTAGGTGAGGAAGCTGACGATAGCCATACAGGGAAAGAAGTGCTGAAACCCTATTCTTCATATGGTGATGGGGGTGAAGTGACAATAGATGTTTCTGATGAAAGGAAAGAACAGCAGACATACACAGGTTCAAGGCCTCACGTGATGTTTGATTTCACGAAGAAAGAAGTTCAGAAAGGTGGCAAGTGGATTTTTACTGACAAGATATTTGTCATGGAGAAATACTTGGACAGCCGTAGTATCAGAACGGCCAAGTATGTAAACGAGGAACTGCCCCCTCATTACCTGTTTTCTGAGACCGACCGCCCTTACAAGGCTTTTCAAGTGGCGCAGAATGAGGTATATATGAATATAAAAGATCCAAGGTGGACAGTTAAGTATGGCGATGCGGTCTATGTTGACTTGGAGAGAATCTATTCCGGCAGACCTTGTGGTGAGTATTGGGAAGAAGACGACCAGAGTGATTTAGGCTCTTGGCGCGCTCCGAATGCGGCTGAGATTTCTTTGATGGTTCACTATCTGCGTATCAACGACCCCGATGGTAAGGCGAATGATAGTACTGAACCCCGCTTGTTCTTTAATGAAAGAGATCCATACCCATTTACATGTACTTCCTGGAATTTTACCGGCCGGTTGTGGGGGAGAATGGTTGCCATCAAGTCGGATGATCCCCGTAAACTCTGGATGTCTGATCCTTATAAAGTGTCAAGTTCGGGTGCTACTTCTAACTTCACTTTCGGTGAGGGTACCAAGGCATTATATACCAATACTGTTCCTCTCCGCTGCGTGAAGGATGTTGAGCCTCCTTTAAATTAAACGCCCTTTCCCAGAAATAAAGAGTTCTTTCATCCCCTTTAGCAGACTTTTTTTATTATATATAAAAATGGTCGTAACAAATTTTAGCAAATACACTAAATAAATCAACATTTTCATATTATATTTTAGGAATAAATACAAGTTTTAACTAATAGGGGGGGTGAATTAACAATCTTTAACGCAGTATATCGTTAAATGTTGAATTTATTGTATATATTTGCTAATTAAAGATATAATCCCTTGTTAGATTAGGTGGTTGTGTCTCAATAAAATAGAATGGGAGGTTAGGTTGTGAACCATTCAGAATATATAGGTCAAAATATACTGAAAGTTCTTTTAGTAACTTTTTTTCTGATAGCTTTCAATATAAAAACTACCGGAATGCCCTCCATTATGTCAGAAACGGTTGGGGAAGTCGCTACTCATTTGACAATCAGTGATGACCCAATCTTGGTGCCGATTGATAACTATATTCCATACGATAGTACACAGGTGTTAAGAAAGGACACCAATGTGATCTTTGTAAGTTTTGAATTAGACAAGGTTGCACTTGACGAGAATTTCCACGGCAATGCCGAGGCACTGAACCACATTATTCGCAGCATCCACCGTGTAATTGACGATAAGACATTGGCTATCCGCTGTGTGCAGATTGTGGGTATGGCTTCCATCGAAGGCTCTGCTGACTATAATTATAATTTAGGTATGCAGCGAGCTGAGGCATTGAAAAGGTACATCAAGCAACAGGTGCCATCCTTGGACGACGAGGTGTTCGACATCAGTTCAGGTGGTGAAGCATGGTCGGAATTGCGCAGTTTGGTGGAAGACTCTGAGTTTGACGGCAAGGCCCAGGTGTTGGACATCATCAAGCATACCAGGAACCCCTGGCTGCGCGAGGTGCGCATCAAGGAACTGAACGATGGCAAGGTGTATCAGTATCTTAGGGATAACCTGTTTGTCGGACAACGCGTGGCTGGCTATATGCGTATCTATTATGATGTAGTATCGCAACCCGAGCCAGCTCCTGAACAGGAGCCTGTTGAAGAGCCGGCACCCGAGCCCGTTGAGGAGCCCGTTCTAGAGCCGATGGTTGTTGAAACAACGTCGTATAGCGACACCGAAGGACCTTGGCGATGGGCTGTCAAGACCAATCTCTTGTTTGACGCTGCTCTGGCGCCCAATGTGGAAATCGAGCGCTGGTTGGGCAAGAACAACCGCTTCAGTCTGATGGCAGAAGTATGGTTCCCCTGGTATGTATGGCGCCATAACAGCAATGCCTACGAGGTGCTGAACATCGGCTTGGAGGCACGCTATTGGCTTACCCACAGCAAGAAGCACTACAACCGTCCCATCACAGGATGGTTTATAGGAGCCTATGCCGCAGGTGGCAAGTATGACATTGAGTGGAAGAGCAAAGGCGACCAGGGTGAATATACTTCATTGGGTCTGAGTGTGGGTTACACATGGCGTATTGGTCGTAACCTTAATTTTGAGGCCAGCGTGGCAGGGGGCTGGGTGGCAGGACCTTATCGTCATTACGAAGGCCGCTTTGACGATACTCACCTCATTTGGCAGCGCAACGGACATCTAAGCTATTTCGGTCCTACCAAGGCGAAGTTCTCATTAGTGTGGCTGTGGCCAGTAAGGAGGGGCAAATGAGAGTTGATAGCTATATAGTACAGACCCCTCAGTCACTGCGTGACAGCTCCCCTAGCTTATGGGAGCAGCCAGAAAAAGCTCTTCCCCTGATAGAGGGGGAGTACGGCAAAGCCGGGAGGGGGTATGATAAGCAAGCCCCCAGACCCCTCAGTCACTGCGTGACAGCTCCCCTAACTTATGGGAGCAGCAGGAGGCTAAATAGGAGCAGCTTTACGGCTTGGTTGTGCTTGGTAGTAGTGCTGTTGTTTGTAGCTTCCAGCTGCGACCGGCGTCCGTTAGAGGTGATGGAACCCACAAAGGCTCAGATCCGCATAGATGTTGACTGGCTCACCTATTTTGGTGCACGACCTCACGGTATGACGGTGATGGTGTGGGGTGATGGATGGGAAAGGCCTTACACTACTTTAACCAACGATGTTGAATCTGTGAAAGTAGCGCTTGACCCCGGTCACTATCGCTTGCTGATCTTTAACAAGAGCTTCGACGAGTACGGCTCCATGAAGTTCGCCGACACCGACAGCTACGAGCTGATATCGGCCAGAGGTAAAGATATCACGCAGTATGTACATGGCGACTGGGACAAGGATATCACCTACATGGCAGACCCTGAGGATATTGGCGTGGTGGTTGACGAGTTTACCATTACTGATGATATGCTGTTGGAACAGGTAAACTTCTACCCCTACGAAGAATGGATAGAACGACATTATGGTACTACCCGATGGGTGATAGAGCCAGATGGTACCTATTCTATGCAGGTAGAGGCAAGACCACAGATTACCAAGTTGAATGTGTGGGTACAGATAAAAGGCAGAAATAACATGCGGTCTATGACAGGCAATATTTCCGGTATGGCAGACGGGTTCTATCTTTCACAGGTATGGCGCACTACCGACGAACGCTACATGCTGTTCGAGACCGATAAATGGTCGCCGTTTGTCGAAGATGACCAAGATGACAATACGGGCTATATGTTTTACACCATGCCTGTGTTTGGTTTGCCACACGGAAAGGAATATTTGTCTCAGCGAACGGAGGACAACAATGTGCTGAAGTTGCACATTGTACTGAGAGATGGTTCTGCGCTCGACTTTACCTACGACGTAGGGAAGATTATCCGCTACCGAGGACTGGATGAACAAGTGGCGACGCGTTTGATGAATACTACCCGAGCTGACATAGATGCAAATATTGATATAGACACCACTATCCTCTTGGATTTGCAGCTCGACCTGGTGATCAATGTCGATACGGTGGACGATATACCAGACTTGCCCGATGTAGATCTAGAACCGCCTTCATCAAGTGGCTTCGATGCACAGGTAGATCCTTGGGACGACGGTGGTACGGTAGATGTAGGCTTATAAAGAAAATTACGAAGTAATTAGAAAATATTAACAACTAAATTACAACGATTATGAGAGAAAAGATGTTTTTTAGAATGGTTTTGGTAGCTGGAGCAGTCACCATGCTCGCAGCTTGCACTTCAGAGAGTGAGAATGGTCCTTCTGCAAACATCTCTTATGAGAGTATTGCAGCAACGCAACAAGTCCCTGTAACGTTTGGTACATATATTGGAGAACAGGCTACTACACGTGCTGGTAAGACAGGTCCTATAGATACAGATGCTTTAAAATTAGCCCAAGGCTCTGGTGGCGGATTTGGTGTATTTGGCTATTATACTGATCATAGTGATTATGTTGCATCTGGTGGTTCTGCATCTCCCGTAAACTTTATGTATAACCAAGGTGTATTTTGGAATTCTACGAGTACAAGTTGGGAATACACACCTGTTAAGTATTGGCCAAATGAAACTGCTAATGGATATGTAGATGGAACGACTGCTACAAGTGCATCTAGTACAGGAGGCCCTGACAAGCTGACTTTCTTTGCTTACGCACCTTACGTGTCTTCTCCTTCATATGATGGCGTAGTTTCACCAACAACTTATGGTATAACAGGACTTACAGCAAATACTGATCCGGGTGATCCTATAGTAGCTTACACTGTAACAACTAATCCTGCTCAAACCGTAGATTTGCTTTGGGCTGTTGCTCCTGCTGACCAAACTACACCTACAGTGTCAGGCGGAACCTGGTCAAATGTTTCAGCGGGTATGCCTTATATTGATTTAGTGAAGCCTAAATTGAGTCCTGGTTCTACTGTTGTTGATTTCTCATTCAAGCATGCTTTGGCCAAGTTAACTTTCACTGTACAAGGTGCTTTTGACGCGGCTGCTCCTGGTGATACTGATGTTGATGCAAATACAAGGATTGTTATTGACAATGTTGCAGTAACTACTACTGGGCTCCATAAAAATGGTCTGTTAAACCTGAATAATACAACTGAGGGCGCAGGAATTCCTAAATGGTCAATAGATGGAGCGGTTTTGATTCCTGCTATTAACATTAGTAGTGATATTGTTGCAGGTTCTGCAGGTGCTGCTGGTTTGAAATACAATAGTGGAACAGATACTTATGCCGGACAGCCATTAGGTGTAACTAAAACTGCTCAACCTTTGATGGATGCAGCAAAGTTCTTTGGTTTTATTCCAGAGACAACTGATATGACTGTTACTATTACTTATCATGTATTTACAGCAGACCCAAGTTTGCATGATCAGTACTCAAAGATTACTAATGTAATTACGAAGACTATCACAGGTTTAGCACTACAGGGATCTAATGCATATACAATCAATATGGTATTGGGTATGGAAACTGTATCATTTAATGCTACAGTGTCTCCTTGGACTAATGTGACACCTGCAACTGTAGTAAACCTGCCACTTAATGTTACAACTCCATAATCCTATTTCCTGCAACCGTTCCTCTGCACCCATAGTGTGGGATGCTGCATAAATAAAACTTCCGAATGCCGAAATAACTATCAAAAGTGGTTATTTCGGCAGAGGAAGAAATAAAAAAGACTTTAGTTTTACAGGTCAACACAACTGTAAATGCTTATTGTCGAAATAGTAATAAACCTAGTTGATTAATGATTGGATTGATGAAGAGAGATTTTTATTTAATATCTATTGTTTTGCTGGCAGCTATTACAAGCTGCACCAACGACCGCGATGCGGCGGCGCCAATCAGCATTAGTGAGTACGTGGCTCAGAAGCCAGTGCCTGTCACTTTCGGCACATACAATGCTGACGCCCCAACTACTCGCGCAGGCCAACCTGGCTCTATCAACATCGATGCTCAGCTCAAAACAAAGGGATTTGGTGTTTTCGCCTATTACACAGAGAATACTAATTTTAATTATATGCCCATCGGAACACGAAACCTGATTCCAGATTTCATGTATAATGAGCACATTGCTTGGGACGGTACTAATAACAAGTGGGATTATTTCGACCCCGACGATCAAAAGTTCTGGCCTAACGACTTTAACGGCAATGGCAACCCTGTTGACACCCACGGTGCCACCGGTACTACAGTGAACTATATCAGCTTCTTCGCATATGCTCCCTACGCAGGAGAATTTACGCAAACTTCTGCTACTACCAGAAGTGGTGCTACGCCTCCAACTACCAGTGGTGACGGAACCAATAGTGGTGTTATTGCAGCCAGTGGTAACAGTTTTAATGGCGACCCATTCCTAACCTATCGCATCAGCAACGATGCTACCAAGATGGTGGATCTGGTGTGGGGAACAGCCGGTGGAGTAGGCAATGGAGCTAATGTGGTGGGAACCCCTCAGAACGGTGCGCTTGTGACTCGCTCTGTGGATAACGGTACGGTAGTAGCTGTGGTTGCTGAAGATCCTACCAATATTGATATGACCAAGCAAGAGACCGACGGCAAGGTGAAGTTCAACTTCAAGCATGCGTTGGCCAAGGTGGGTGGCTCTGCTGATGGATCATCTGCTGTCAACGCTGGTCTTATGGCCGATTTGCTGATTGATACCGACGGCACTACAGCGACTGCTGACAAGCCCGCCACCACCAAGGTGACGATTAGGAGCATTACCATTACCCACGATGACGCAACATCTGGCACTCCTGCTGTGTTGACCAACCCAATGCCAAGCACAGGTGTATTCAACCTGGCTACGGGAAAGTGGTTGGTTACACCGCCTGATGTGGCTGACCCTACTACCTATTTCACTATTCTGCATGAGATCTCTCAGAATGGCGGTACACAGGGTAATAAGTTGAATGCTGCCATTATGGAGCCGACAACAGCTCCAACTGCATGGACTGACCTGGCAACTATCCCTGGTGTATTGACAGGTACAAAGACAAATGTGTATGGCACAGAAGCCACCCCGATACTCTTCCTCCCAGGCACCACGCCTCACTTGAAGTTTACTATCGAGTATTGCGTGCGTAGCAAGGATGCCAAGTTGGCAAAGGGCTTTACCGAGGTCTGGCAGACCATCACCAAGACTGTGGCATTTACCGCCCCCGTGGTTCAAAATATGCAATATAACATTGTGATGCACCTGGGTCTCACTTCCGTGAAGTTTGATGCTTCCGTAAGTACATGGGGCGATGGTGGTGCAACTGCAGTGGATCTGCCCATTAACGTGAACTAATAGTTCCCCCTGTAAAAAGGGAGCCATTATGGAGAAAAAACTCCTCCCCCTGTAAAGGGGAGGTGTCCTGAAAACTAAAACTCCTCCCCCTGTAAAGGGGAGGTGTCCCGTAGGGACGGAGGGGTAATGTTGAGGGGTAATGTTGAGGGGTAATATTGAGGGGTATATATAGAGAAGGATTATTAGAAGCGGCCAACACCCGTTTCTAGCATGAGATATAAGGATTGATGATATAAGTAACACGAATGACCGTAAAATTCTGGACATTCTTAATTACTACTTTGCTCTTGGTAACAGCCTGTTCCAAGAACGAAGTTGTTACAACCTATGAGCAAGAGGTTGCCAAGCAAGAATATGTCAAGCAGCAGCCCGCTCAGCAGGAGGTAAACAATAGTCCTGTGCCCGTTGTCTTCGATGTTGCTTCTGGTAATCAAGCCACCACCCGAGCCTTGACAACCGAGGATATCTTGAAACAAGATGGCAATGGCTTTGGCGTGTTTGCTTATTATACACATGGAGCATACCCGGTTCCAAATACCACTATTCCGAACTTCATGTATAACCAACGGGTTTATTGGGATACTGATGCTTGGACATACACCCCTGTCAAGTACTGGCCAAATGACTTCAGTACGGGTGCTGTTGATAACCAGGATCCCGCTGCTGCCACAGGCTCTGCCAATGACAAGTTGAGTTTCTTTGCCTATGCACCCTACGTGCCTGTAAATATAGCAACAGGTGCTGCCAAGAATCCAGACGAATCCATAAAGACAACAGGCATTGTGGGTCTCTCTTTGAATAGCGATAACGGTGATCCCTTAGTAAACTACCAAATAGGAGCAGGAAGTGAGGATCTCTTATGGAGTGCATTGCTTAACCAAACAAAAACTACAGGTGCTTATCCCGATTATGCAGTGAATACTCCAACTTTTTCTTTCAGTCATGCCCTTACCGCATTGACATTCGAGGTGGGAGCCTATTTTGATGAAACTCCTTCCATGTCTCATACGCAGCAAATTGCTGATGGCACTTATATTACGATTGATCGTGTGGATATAGTCTCTACTAACTTGCCCTATCAAGGCTGGCTGAATCTCAGAACGGGCGTTTGGACAGACCTGACAACTGGCTCTGGCAGTACGGCTTTAATGAACGGCGAGATAGCCGAGCATGTGAGATATAAGGCGGATGCAACAGCACCATACAGCACACCAAGTACAACCAATATGGTAAATCCAGGTGTTGGCAGACGTGATAATGGTACCCCTGATGCGGCTGCTACTACCTATTCTTTGGTGAAGGATGGTCAATACTTGGTGATGATTCCTTCTACGGGGCTGGACTTGGATATTATTTGCACTTATTATGTGTGGACATTTGACAGTCGCAATGGAGATGGTATTTCGAAGGTGAAGAACGTGGTGAAAGATTCGTTGTCGGACTTGACTTTGGAAACCGGAAAAGCCTATACCATCACTTTGCGGCTGGGGATGCGTTCGGTGAAGCTGAATGTTAAACAGTATAAGGAAAATGATGGCTCTGGTGCTGCTAATCCGGAAATCTGGCCAAGTTCTGAAAAGAAGAAAGACTGGAATTTGCCATTTGATGGTAATTGAACATAGATAGTTATGAGATATAGCGTATGGACAATAGGCATTGTGTGGATGGTACTATTCTTATGTGGATGTGCCAAAGATGAAGTTGTGACCTCCTATCAAGAGGTGAAGGCTGCGACTGCCCCTATACCTGTTACTTTCTCTACTTATGTGGGTTCTGTACCAGAGGAAAAGGCTGACACGCGTGCGGATTATCAATATCTTAGTTTCTATCACTCTGGTAGTGTGAAAACTTTCTTTAAAAACATACCTTTCTTATCTGAGAATCGTGCAGATAAGTCAGCTGTTGGCTTAAAGGTAGGTCATGCAGCCTATAATAACTATATAGTGGGGGTATATGGTTTCTGGCATGAAGGAAGTAATTGGAGTACGGACAAGGAAAAAACTACATTAAACGCAGATTTTATGACCAACCAGCCTTTGTTGCATTTGTGGGATACTGGTACGGCCGATCGACCACCCTATTGGGATTACTCCCCCACCAAATATTGGCCCAATAGTAATATGAAGGAAACGGCTGGTGGTTATGCATCCAGTCAGGATAAGGTAACTTTTGTCAGCTATTATCCCTTCCAAGACTATGAGGACTATGCATATTACCGAGATGGTACGGGTACAAGTAATACCGCCCGCATTCCTTGGGAAGGTGTAAATAATCCTTTGAGAGATCAAGCAGATAAAACTATTGAAGGTGTGAAATACAGAACCTTTCCTGATGCTTCCTTGACACGTGATAATGCTGATTTGACCAACATTGTACCACCGGCAAAGGATGCTACAGGGGTGGCAGCCTATACGTTTGGCTTCCAACAGAAACCTAATGTTGAGGATCATGTTGATTTTATGATAGGAATGAATGAATATACACCCACCAATTCCATCAGTCAAAGTGTAACCCTCAACCTGCGTCATTCACTCACTGCTCTGTTTTATCTCTGCTCTTTTGCAGATCCTACCAAGGATGAATCAAATAATTACTATGAGCATGTACCTAATGAGGTGAAATGGACAATCAACTCTATAACAATAACAGGATTGAAAGATAGAGGCACCGTAGTTCCTGCTATTGATGGTAGTAGTATCTCGTTTAATTGGTCACTGGATAGCCATACCCAAGATTATACGGTCTTTACAAGTAACCCCAAACCTAATTATTCCAGTAAATTTAGGATTAAAGCCAGTTATGATCCAACACAACCAATTAGTAGTAGTAATGTTAAGTATGAGGCATATAGCACTACGAATGTATATGATTGGCCAGTATATAATAATTCTGGTGGCCAGGGCTATAAATGGGCCATTTTAGCTTTGCCGCAAATAACCACACAAGATTGCTATGTGATTGTAGATTATAACTTAACTTATAAATACACACATGATATTGACGGTAATGAGCTGGCACAACCTTTAACGGTTGCCTATGATAATTGTGTGGATAAAAGACAATTAAAGGATTTAACGTTACCATCAGGCAAATCGTTAAATTTAGTTTTGAAGTTCTATCTGAAAAGTATTAAGATGGATGCTGTTGTGGCAGAATGGCCCGATGATGAGTACCTTGATATTGAAGGAGATATTAACATAGGCTCATAAATGATGAAAAAATTTGGTTATTACATATTGATGATGGCAACACTGTCTTTGGGGGCTTGTAGCGAGGGGAAGGACGAACCTGCTATTGTTCCGCCTACCGATAAAGGACAGCCAGTGGTGTCGCAGGATAATCCCATCCCTACAGAGGGGGATCCTATAGCCTTTACTGCCCGCTTTGATGATGGCAAAGCAAATACCAAGGCTATTACCTACAAAAATGAGACTAACATTGTATATGGGATCACTGATTTTCATGATGGCATAGAGGATAATGGGGACCTGCAGCAGGAAGGTTTTGGAGTATATGCCTATTATACGAAAGACAAACAGATAGGTATTGACAACTTTGTGCAAGTTGACCAGTCTAATAAAGTGATCGTGATGTTGAACCAAGAGGTGGAATGGAAGGATGGTAGATGGACTTATACTCCTATGCATTTTTGGCCAGGGAATCAGAATTACATGACCTTCTTTGCCTATGCCCCCTGGAGTGATACCAATCATCCTTATATAGGTACTGACGGAAAAGGCTCTGAAGGACATGAATATGTAGCGTTTAATCGTGCAGGAACAGGCTCTAAAGAATATAATTATTTCAATTATGATTATCCACCTCAAATCCCTACCTCTTCTTGGCTTTTTACAAATCAAGAAGACTTGGTCTGGGGTATGAATGGTGCAACGGGATTGCCTTATAAGAATGTCCGTCGCCCTGATACAAAAACTGCAAGCACGCCTGAAGGCACCTTGGGTTGGGAATTTAAGCATGCTTTAGCACGAGTAAAGTTTACCATCTTTAATTTGAAGGATTTATTTGATAACCCTTCGATGATTATAGCTGATGGAACCGATGTGATAAATATAGCAAAAGGTTCTGTTAGTGAAGGAACGGTAGGACAACATGGTTCTGTAGATGTAAAAACATATACTCCAGATCCTGAAAAACCCATCCTGGATGAGTATTATATACAATTGAAAGAGAATGAAGATAATACAAGTCTTTGTCATAAGTTTGAAGACATTGGGGATAACAGTGAAATCCTGATTATCACGGGGGTGACTTTTGAGAATGTTGTAAAATCGGCTGATTTTAGCCATGACAATACCACACCCTATGAACCTGAATGGACCAATAAAGTAGTCTATGGAAAAGGAGGTGAGCCAGCTTATAATGTTGCACCCTCCTTGCTGAATCCGACTATGTATATGGATAATGCTGCTTTATCGGTATTACCACCTAATTATGATTATACGCTCTTGCCTGGATTGAGAGCAACAACAATCCCTCTCACTAAACCCAGTGGTGCCGGTATGGATGACAAAACCCATTATTTCTTGTTTGTCCCTACCAAAGATGATTTGGTGCTTACCATAAGGTATAAGATTGTCAGGGGGTATAAGCTGACTGGCTATTATACATGGATTGATGAGAATACACCACCAACGCCGTTGCCAGCTATGGGTGATTTTGCCATGATTGGCATTCAAGGTCAAGCCGCTCCCGAGAGCACATCTACTATTACGGTAACCATAAAGGATGATCAGGAGCAGGTGTTAGGCTTTGAGGCCAACAAATCCTATCATGTGGCCATGCGTCTGGGCAAGATGTTGCAAGTGTTGTTTGAGGTAACCGACTGGGATGTGCCGGAGAGTATTACCATTAACGTTCCGTCGTTTGATTAAAAGTCTATGAAGAGTATGAAAACATATCCATTACATAAGTTGATAAGGCGGGGAGCCATGATGCTGTTGGGACTGTTTGTCCTGACAAGTCTGTCGTGTGAACGCGACGAGTTCTTGGTGGACAATTATGTGGAAAATGGTGTACCAGTGAATGTTGTCATAGGCTTTGAGCTGCCGCAAAAGGACGAGGTGGCTACTACCCGTACATTGACTGACAAGGACGAACACTATGTAGGTGATTTCTACCTGCTGATTTTCAATGCTGACAAGGAACGCATCTTTGGCAAGTACTATTCCAATGATGAGTTGAGAGACAAGGTGAGCTATGCTGGCGGTACTTGGTCGTCAGTAGAGGAACATCTGGACGATATGCAAAAAGCCAACTCCACCCATGGATGGGTAATTGCCAAAGCTGTTACTGGAACGTGCTACATCTTTGGCTTTGCCAATATAGGTGCTCAAGCTAATGAGGTAATGACTCCCATCAATGCTTTAGAGGGAGCGGCTGTTAGAGAGAACCTGTACGAAGGTATTACTTCCAGCCGTAATAAACTGGATCATGTAAGGACCCTGGACGAACTGTATGAGGTGCAGATAGATGCCATGTCTGATGCCAAAGACAACATCTTGGTAAGGGAAAGTCCGAACCTGATGTATAGCGGAGCCTGGAGGCAGTTTGGCACAGGCTTGGTTCATGACAAAACCGCTGGACGGGTAACCATTAAGAGTACTCCTGATGGGGGTGGAGTGGGGATTATCACAAATGACAATATCGATTTGCGCGGAGCCGGCATGATTTATCTCCGAACGATGACCTCCCACTTCCGATTCAGAATAGATATCAACGATGATGTGTTCAGTGCCTTCGAGCCAGAGTCATGGCAGGTAGTCAACCTGCCCAAGCGTGTTTATCTGATGGATCAACGTTTAGAAGAGAATCCCCCTGTTAAGCGAGCAGAGATAGACTTTAAGGCAAGTACGGTGATGAAGAACCAGATGGTGCATGAAGATGGTCTATACACATTTGACTTCTGGATGTATGAGAACCACAAAAAGGCAAGGAAAATATCCAGTGATGAGTTGGGTAACAGCTTGCGATATGCTACTAAGGATGGGGGATATGTCAGTGATGCCAATAAGAGTGCGTATAGTGATGCTTACTTTGCAGACGCAGCAGAAGTTGCCGCTGTAAAAACTCATTATCAAGATCGATTTGGTGATGAGTTGACCCAGTGGGAAACTTCTAAAGGTAGTGGAGTACCTTTAAACTGGCTGAAAACTGTTTATGGGTATGGCTCGTGGACTAATGAGGGCGCAGAGGGGAAGTATCATAAGGTGTATGGCTACCCGGCTGATTATACGGCAGAACAGGTTAATGAGGCTGCCATAAACCAGTTCGTCTATGCAAAACGTGAACTGCAAGCCAAACGATACACCATAAACAACAAACCGGTATGGAACCGTACAGGCGATTATTATCCTTATACTCCAGCTCCTGGACGTGCAGGATATCCTACGGAGAAAAATGAATATACAGTCATGCAGTATGATTCCAAGAAGTTTCTCTATGCTGAAGACAAGGCTACCTATGTGGTAATCAAGGGCAGGTTGCGCTTCAATAATGCGAATCCGGTTCAATTAACTAACTGGGCTGCAAATTATAAAGAGGTAGTAGAAGGTGATTATTTGACTGCAGAAACGGATACTTTTAGCGATGGTTATGTGGACGTGACCTATACCATTCATTTGGGTGACCTAAATAAAGGCTTTGACAATTTTGATTGCCTGCGCAATACGGAGTATATCTATAATGTAACTATTAACAATGTGAATAGTATCTATACCACTATCCAGACTTCTGATGCAGATCCTGTTCAATCTCATATTCGTGTAAAGAGACAGCATGGTGCTGATGGCTTGATGAATATGGCGAAGGGAGTGGTGTATAATACGGATGCCCATTTCTGCCAGTTTAACATGATGCTGACCAAAGAGGCTCTTAATAGTTTCTTCTTCGAGATGAATACTCCTTGGAACAGCTTCTCGACGGAAGACTTCTACGTGACCGTTGATACTTATGATGAAGGTGGGAACCCGGTAAAAGAAAAGCGATTCATTTATCTTGATCATATCACGAAGCACAAGACGACTCCAAGTGGTGGCTATGTGAATGATTACACAATCCAAGACCAGAACAGAATCAGAAGGATTGTTACGAACCCAGACTTTACTTGGTTTAAGTTTACGCCGGATGTTGACCAAAGGGGTATGTTTGATGCTGATGCAGATTTTAGTACAAATGAAACGAATAAAAAATATAGAGAACTCCGTCAGACAGAAAAGTATGAAAGAGCCAATTCCGGAATTACGCTTTGGAACCTCTATGAGTTTACGTTGACGATGGAGGCATTGGTAGCGGCAGAAAAGGCTGCCATCCCGACTGCAACGTCTGAGGCCACCCCTTCATCAGCAAGGGCCAGAATTGATAATCTGTTAGCGCAAAGATTTAAGTGCACTGTCGGTGATTATGGCTCATATACGGATGGGACTGCACTGCCTTTTATGCTGGATGAGGTGAACTTTATAGTTGATTCCGCAGTAAAGGATTTAATTGCAGCGAATCGGGCTGCTGACTCAGCTCTTGCCGCATGTCAGACAATTACAGATAACGGCGATGGCACATGGACGGTGACGGAGAATTATGCTGAATATCTCAAGGCAGCAGAATCTGCATTTAGCGGTAGGACACTGGCTCCCATCCGCCGCATGTTCTATACCGTTTATCTGGACGAATATTATTACTACGAACAGCCTTATGGCGTTTCTTCTTGGGTAAAGCCTTACTGGAAGCACTTTGCCAACCAACCGTCACGCTATGTCAACTTTGGTTACCGTGCTGCAGGTTATACCGGTGAAGGAGAGAATGAGGCTGGCTTTAAGATGAGCTCTGATGGACAGAGTGGTATAATGATTACACAGCTCACCATTGTACAGCCCAGTATCCAGACGTTCTATTCCACCGAGAGCCTCAATCCTGATGAGAAATATGAAGTGGCGATAGGTTTGGAGCATGTCAACGAAACGCGTGACCCACGTTGGGGGGACTATTATAATCCTATTGCCACTAAAGACATGGACCGTTATAACGGATGGGCATTTGCATGGACCAACCTGAAAGATCTTGGCACCGATAGTTGGGAGAAGTATGTGGGCAAAGAGGTGTATGATGCGGAGAATGGATTCCAGAATAATGTAATTATGAAAAGTGCTTATGGATATACAAATCTAAATAATAATAGACCCACGGATGCCACGAGAATGGCTCCTAATACTGAGGAAACAGTACCCGATAATCCTTATGTGGCAGGTGCGGTGCGCATGTGTATGAACCGAAACCGTGATGAGAATGGCAATGGAAAGATTGACGAAAGCGAGTTGAAATGGTTCCTGCCAACCTCCCGCCAATATGAGTTGGCTGCCTTGGGGCATTACTCTTTGCAAGATCCGTTGTTCGACTACAATGCAATTGTGAAGAGTTCCTTGAGTGGAAGACAACGATTGCCTCAAGCCAAGTTAAATGGTAAATATTTGTTTAAATATCACTTTGTGGCCAGCGACTACCATACCCTTACTTCTGAGGAGTTGGCTAACTCGCCTGTTTATGGTATTAATGCCGATTATCAGTCAAGACCCTACGAGATGAGGTGTGTGAGAAACTTGGGCGGCGAATATGACAAGCGTGGTAATATTAATTATCCGGAAACTTCGTATGACCTTCCCGAACCGTATAATTATGTGTCAAAGACCTCACAGAGTCTGTTGTTTAAATACAACAAGGATACCAAGATATTTGAAATGACCTATTACGATAGCCGAAGTGTCAGGGGACTGCTGTATGATGCCGAGATCTTGCCGGAGCATTTCTTGTTCTCCACTAACAACCTGCCCTATTACAGGTTTAAGGTGGCGAAAAACCTGCATACTGTTTCTTCTACTGTAAATAATTTCGGTGATCTCTTTTTAACCCAAAAACCTTGTTATAATTATACGGAGGAAGTGGGTGGTGCCGACCTCCATTCTTGGAGAACGCCTAACCATGCAGAATTGGCTTTCATGGTGACGCAACTTCGACAATCCAATTACGAAAGGGGCAATAAAGATAAAGTGGTAGAATTTGAGGATCCGGCATGGTTCTTCAGTCATGATACCACTATAAAGGATATTTTCTCTACAACTTCATGGAACTTTACGGGTACCGTTGACAGTAATGGGCACATTACCCATTGGGCTCGTATGCATACAGCTAATTATAATGCGACAGAAGGGTGGGGTATCCATACCACTAATCCATCAGATTTTACTAATAGTCCTGTTAAGGATTTCGTGGCAAGTAGTGCAGATATACCCACGGTGGGGAAGACGATTTATGTGCGTTGCGTGAAAGATGTGAGAGGTGATAAGGTGAACTATAAGGAATTCGGTTCTGACAGCGAAAACTACGGCCAAGACTATGGCGGTTCAGATAGTGAAGGCTTTAACTGATGATTGATTAGATTTTAATATATTGCGTTATGAAGAGTTTTTATATATTAGCGATGGGATTGGCAGGGGTTATCCTTGCCACGTCGTGCAGTAACGAAGCGAACAAAGATAACGAACCTGTCGTTCAGCAACCTGTTCAATTGGTATTCAAAGGAATGCAGTCGGATGGCGGTGCTGATACCAAGTCTTATCTTAATGGCGCCGAGGTGTATTGGCATGAGAATGACCAGATCACTGTCTTCTCTCGAGGTGTTTCTTATCCTTTTGTGACGAAGGAGGAGGGGCAATATGCCTATTTCGTGGGGGTGGTTTTAGATGAGGATATTCATTATTATGGCCTTTTCCCTTACGATGAGAGTGCTACTTATAATTCTGCCACCTATACCTATACCACCACTTTTCCTGCTGAACAGACAGCAGTGGCAAACTCTTTTGCCAAGGATGCCAATGTTACTGTGGCAACCACTACCAATGATGAAATGACTTTCCATTTCAAGAATGTATGTGGGTTAGTTAAATTTAATATTACCAGTGCTGAGGCGACACTGCCCTTTACCAAGGCTGTGCTGCAGGGATTGACTACTCCAACCCCGGAAAGCATTGCTGGGGCGATGTCGATTGTACATAATTCTCCTTCTGTCCCTGTTGGTACAATAACTGGATCAGGTACTACCATTACTTTAAATGCACCTGCAGAAACAACTTTTTTAAAAGATACCGATTATTATATCGTAGTACCGCCAACAACTTTCACAGCTGGTTATAAAATAACGTTCTCTAACGACGGTGGTACAATAACTAGAGACCATAGCATTGGTACTTCTCAAGAAGTACAACGCTCTAAAATTTTGGACGCAGGAACTTATACTTATGTAGCCGACCCATAATTAGAAAACTACTATTTCGTGTTATTATATCATCAATCCTTATCATGCCATATCCTCTTTGTTGGGGGGTATGGCATGATTGCTGTTCTTTCTTTACTAATTTCTGTGACATAAACAGTTTTTTTTAGTGAAACATAGGGTTTCCGGCGTGTGCTGCAAGAGATGCCTTCCGTGGGGCATCCGGATGGCTCCTTCGAGGTGTCCGGGTATCATCTTC
>OMSH01000097.1 GCA_900313715.1 uncultured Prevotellaceae bacterium | reverse complement strand
GCCCCATATTTCAAGTCTCCCTTAATAGGGCATCCTATCTTAGCCAATTGACAACGTATCTGATGATGCCTTCCTGTCTTCAAGTCAACTTCCAAAAGGCAGTAATTGTCAGACCTGCCTATTAACTTGTAATGCAAAATGGCTTTTTTACTGCCAGGCACTTCCTTGTCGTAAGCAAAACTCTTATTAAGCTTTTCATTACGGACCAGATAGTGCACCAACTCATCTTCATTCTTTGGAGGCATATTCTTCACAATGGCCCAATAGGTTTTCTTTACCTCACCGTCGCGGAACATCTCACTAAGTCGGCTTAAGGCCTTACTGGTTCTTGCCATCACGACAATGCCACTTACTGGGCGATCAAGTCGGTGTGGCACACCAATAAACACATTGCCAGGCTTGTTGTATTTCTCTTTTACATATGCCTTAACAGATTCAGACAGGGGGGTATCCCCTGTCTTATCTCCTTGAACTATTTCACCAGCATCCTTGCTGACAATTATAATATGGTTGTCCTCGTAAATAACTACCATTACATATTCATACCGCCATCTACCTGAATTACCTGACCAGTAACATAAGACGAAAGATCAGATGCCAAGAAGGTGGCTACATTTGCTATATCTTCAACTTGACCAGCACGACGCAAAGGAATGTTCTGTATCCAAGCCTTGCGTACATTATCAGGCAAAGCCTGGGTCATAGCAGTATCAATAAAACCAGGAGCAATAGCATTGGCACGAATGCCACGACTACCGACCTCCTGACCAATACTCTTTGCCAATGCAATCAACCCAGCTTTTGAAGCTGCATAGTTGCACTGACCAGCGTTACCATGGACTCCCACCACAGAAGCCATGTTGATAATGCTACCAGCTTTTTGCTTCAACATGATGGGGGTAACAGCGTGAATAAAATTGAAAGCAGATTTCAAGTTAACAGCAATAACCGCATCCCATTGAGCCTCTGTCATTCGGAGCATCAAGGCATCTTTTGTGATACCGGCATTATTTACCAGAATGTCAATCCTGCCGAAATCAGCTACAACCTGCTTAACAAGCTCTTCTGTTGAAGCAAATTCTGCTGCATTGCTCGCATAACCTTTAGCCTTCACACCGAAAGCAGCTATTTCTTTTTCTGTTTCCAGTCCATTTTCATCAATTACCAAATCTGTAAAAGCAACATTGGCTCCTTCGCTTGCAAATTTCAAAGCGATACCCTTGCCAATTCCACGAGCCGCACCTGTAATCAGAGCGGTTTTACCTTCTAAAAGTCCCATAATTCTTTATTTTAATAATTTATTGATTTCTTACTCTCAGAGCTCCTGCAAGAATATTCTCTACTATTCTCTTTGCCATATCATCGGAAATGCCTGGGCCTAAAGTATCTTTGATATAAGGTACCTCTAAGCCTTTTAGGCAATAGTGAATAATCTGTACAGTAAGTCCAATATTCTCAATATGGAAAACATCTTTTTTCACACCTTCATTGAGTACTCTTCTCAAGAGACCCATTTCTTTGCGATCAAAACGCTTTCTCACTTTCTCTACCAACATGATATCTTGGAAAAAATCTGCTTTTAGTGAACCATTCCTGTGTACCACCTCTTTAATGGCCACCAAACGAGTGAAGATCATCTCCAATAATTTCCTGTCAGGAGACAAATCTGCTTGAGCCACTGCCTCCATACATGCCATAAGTCTTTCTAACTCAGTCTCAATGACAGCCATATAGATTTCGTCTTTACCTGTAAAATAGGTATATACCGTTCTACGTCCAATGTCACACGCAGAGGCAATATCATTGACATTGACATTTTCATAGCCCTGTTTCGCAAAAAGCTCACGAGCTTTATTGACGATTCTTTTTTTTGTTTCAGTCATAGCTCAATCTACTACATACATTCACATTGTGCAAAAATAAGATAAAATAATCAACAATACAAGAAATAGAAAAATTATCTCATAATAATTTGTCATTTCAAATAAAAACCGTACCTTTGCAAACGTAAACAAAGAATATCGCGGAGTGGAGCAGTTGGTAGCTCGTTGGGCTCATAACCCAAAGGTCGTTAGTTCGAGTCTAGCCTCCGCAACTTTCAAAGGGTTAAAATGCAGACTTTTAGCATTTTAACCCTTTTTTCATCAATTCAAGTCGGACAAAAGTCGGACAGAATTGACAGTCAGAAAGGAAATATGTTTGACGGAATACATCTTATCTCCTCCACCGAGGCGAAAAAATGTATAAAAAAATGTTTGCTCTAAAAAATGGTCAACAAAGGAGACGAAAAGGCGCTCCAACGTTAGAAATTCTGAACTATACCCTCCCAAAACTTCATACCGGACAGAACTGGTATGTCGATTTCACTTGTTTCGATCCCGCTTGTGGGAAGATGAAGCGGAAGAAATACATGTTGGATTCAATAAAGAAAGTGAGTGAACGCAGGGAGCGTGCCGCTGAGATCATAACCAACGTGACTGTGCGCCTGAGGAAAGGATGGACTCCCTGGGCAGACGTGTCAGACAGGCGCGGATATGCACAGGTGGAGGATGTACTGGAACTGTACCATAACTACATAGTCAAGTTGATGGCCGCAGGGTCGATGAAAAAGAAGACACATTATGACTATACAAGCCGTCTCAGCCACCTGCAGGATTTCATCGCCACACGCCCAATACCTATTATATATATGTATCAGTTCAACCAGGCTCTGATATCCGACTTCCTTGACTACATCTTCGAGGACTGCGATGCCAGCGCCAGGACAAGGAACAACTACCGGACCTGGTGTTCTGCCCTCTGCTCGTGGATGGTGGAGAAAAAATACCTGGAGCAGAACCCAGTCGAGAAAATAAGGAGCATACCAGAGGCAGAGAAGTCAAGGGACGCCCTAACACCCATGGACTTGAGGAAGATGAAGGAACACCTCGAAAAGACAGACCGACACATGCTGCTGGCCTGTATGATGGAATACTACACCTTCATACGCCCCACGGAACTCAGCCACGTACGCCTGCAGGACATCTTCTTGAAAGAGCAGAAGGTGTTCGTGTCATCGGCAGTGTCCAAGAACCGGCGCGACGGCATGGTGGGGCTGAACGACACGCTGATAAAGCTGATGCTGGACTTGGACATATTCAGGAATCCCAGCGGATTCTACCTGTTCGGCCCTAACATGACACCTTCAGAAAAGATGGCGGACCCACGCATATTCCGCGACCGTTTTGCCAAGCTGCGCAAGGTGATGGGATGGCCGAACAGCTACATGTTCTACAGCCTGAAGGACTCGGGCATACGCGACCTCGCCAACGCCGAGGGTATCGTAATAGCCCGTGACCAAGCGCGGCACTCGGACATCAGCACCACAAACAAGTACCTGAAGGGAACGGCGCTGGCGGTTCATGAGGAAACCAAGCGGTTCAGGGGGAATTTATAAAAAAAATACAATTTTTCGTATTATAAATTTGCATAATACGAAAATTACAAAGAAAAGGTGGATTTTATGCAAGAAAAAAAACGCCGCTATCCTCACGGACCGCGACGACGAATCTTTATCAACCTTAAATCTAATATCACGAAAAACAAAAGTC
>OMSH01000094.1 GCA_900313715.1 uncultured Prevotellaceae bacterium | reverse complement strand
GAGTTGCTACCCTGGTTATCCCTTCGCCTCAGATGAAGCCCGCCTAGAATGCTTGTTTAAGTTATACGAAAAGATGACCTCAAAACATTAGTATTATGGAACAACATAGCAATAATATCGTTGATATTCACTACCTGCAAACTGGACAAGCAACAGCTACTGATGCCCTTGGTATGCGTGAAATGCAGGCATTGGCATACCAACATCGTGACAAACGATTCCTGCTGATTAAGGCGCCACCAGCATCAGGAAAGAGCCGTGCGTTGATGTATATCGCACTGGATAAGTTGGCTCATCAAGGAATCAAGAAGGTGGTGGTAGCAGTGCCAGAAAAGAGCATTGGACGCTCGTTTAAAGATACCAACCTGATGAATGCAGGCTTCTTTGCCGACTGGAGAGTAGCATCTTACTTCAACCTGACTGATGTAAAAAATGAGCAGGATAAGAAGGGACGCTTCATTGAATTCTTCTCAAACAATAATACGAAGATTCTTGTTTGTGCCCATGCTACTTTACGAAACGGTATGAAGGAATTGCCAGACGAAACATTTAATGATACACTGCTGGCGATAGATGAATTCCATCATACCAGTGCTGATGCCAACTCAAATCTTGGCGATGTGGTACGAAGGGTGATGAATAACTCTACTGGACATATAGTGGCTATGACAGGCAGTTACTTCCGTGGTGACGGCATACCTGTACTTAGGGCTGAAGATGAAGCCAGATTCTATCCTATTACTTATAATTATTATCAGCAATTGAATGGTTATAAATATCTGAAGAATCTTGTGTTGGGCTACCATTTCTATCATGGTTCCTATCTGGATCATATTGCTGAGGTACTTGACACCAGAAAGAAAACCATCATCCACATCCCTAGCGTCAACCAACGGGCTTCTACTGGTCTGGGCAAGTACCAGGAAACAGCAGAAATCATGAAGGTTATTGGAACTATAGACCATAAGGACTATAATACTGGTATCTACTATGTGAAGACTGATGACGGACGAGTACTGAAAGTGGCTGATTTGGTAGAGGACGAGCAGAAAGAGCGTAATATGGTGCAAGATTATCTGCAAAATATCAAACGTCGCGACGATGTGGATATTATTATTGCTCTTGGTACAGCCAAAGAAGGTTTTGACTGGCAGTGGTGCGAGATGTGTCTGACTATTGGTGTACGTGGTTCACTGACTGAGGTCATCCAGATTATAGGCCGATGCACGCGTGATTGTGAAGGGAAGGAAACAGCTCGCTTTGTAAACATGATTGCTATGCCTGATGCAGAACAGGCAGAGGTGAAAGTGGCCGTAAACGATTTCCTGAAAGCCATTACGGCGTCTCTGCTGATGGAACAGGTGATGGCTCCAAGTTGGAAGTTCAAGACTATAAAAGATGAGAGCGGACCCAATGAAGATTTGGCACATACCATTGTGGTGGAGGGTTTGAAACCGCTATCAAGTGCCAAAACGCAGACTATCGTGGAGAGTCAACTGGACGACTTGAAAGCTGCAATTCTGCAAGATGATATGGTGGTGAAGGCACTAAGTGGCTCAACAACAGCCGAGACCATTACGCAACACTTGATACCTAAAGTGATTCGTGAGCGTTATCCAGAACTGAACGACGGCGAGGTAGAAGAGGTGCGCCAGCGTATATTACTTGATACCATCATTAAGGGAAATGATATCGTGGATGAAAAGGGTAACCCAATATCAACTATCACTGGGAATAACGAAGAAAAGCCAAGTGAGGGGAACAGGCTCATCAAGATAGCTAATAGATTTATCAATATTGATAGGTTGAGCATTAACTTGATAGATACAATTAATCCCTTCCAACGGGCTTATGAGGTAATCTCTAAGTCGGTAGATGCACCTACGCTGAAAATCATTCAGGACACCATTGCTGAGCAAAAGTATGATATGACGCTGGAGCAAGCAATCACCCTTTTCAAGGGACCTCTGAAAGATTATGTAGCAAGTCATAATGGTAATGTACCATCGGTAGATGATCCCGACCCAAAAGTGAGGGAACTGGCTATTGCTTTTCAGAAGATAAGGAATCTGAAGCAGAGAAAAATGAGTGGACTTGAATATGAGGGATAGCGTATGGAATGGCCTAAAGAATTATTAGAGTTATTTGATGATCCTCTACTCGATGGTGTACGTCCTAAAGTGGCACCATTAACTGGTAACGACAGGATGTTGCAAAAGTTGGAAGAGGTGAACAGCTGGATTGCTAAAAACGGTAGAGAGCCCAAGAAAGATGGCGACCTGAAAGAAAAGATGATGTTTGCTGCTATGACAGCTTTAAAAGAAAAAGGTTTATGGACATAGATAAGGAACTACAAGAGATCTTCGACGACCCTCTGTTGCAGATGAGCGAACAAGAGAAAAATCTGTTCGACATTCCTCAAGATATGCGAAGAGTCATCGCCAAGAAAAAAGCTGACTATGTGGCTCAGCGCAAGCTATGTAAGAACTTCGATGATTATAAACCTCTGTTTGAAAAAGTTCATCAGGAGTTAAAAGAGGGGAAGCGTTCGCTGCTGAAAATCAATAAGACTGCAACACTTGCTGCTGGAAGGTATTACTTTGTTAGTGGTCAGATGCTGTTGCTGGAAAAAATAGGTGAATTAAAAAAAAGTAGTAACTTCTTGCCAGATGCCAGAACGCGTTGTATTTACGAGAATGGTACAGAATCGGATATACTTTTACAGACGCTTCGCAAAAATGTTGTTGGAGACGGCTATGCTATATCAGAATTACAAGAAGAAGCGACGGCTCAGTTCTTCAACTATTCAGATATTTCCACAGAGGACAAAGTGACGGGTTATATCTATGTGCTTTCGTCGTTATCTGATGATCCTGCCATAAAAGACGAAAAGAATCTGTATAAGATTGGATTTACGACTGATAGCGTAGAGCAAAGAATAACCAATGCTGAGAAAGATCCCACTTACTTGATGGCTCCTGTCAAGATTGTGGCAACCTACAAGGTTGTAAACATGAATTCACAGAAGTTTGAGGATTTGGTTCATCAATTGCTGAAGCCCGTTCAGCTACAGGTTTCTGTATTTGATAATAATGGAATAGAACATCAGCCCGAAGAATGGTTCATTGTTCCTTTGCCCGTCGTTGATGTAATAATCAAGAAAATAATGGATGGTACCATTGTTGGCTATACTTATAATCCACAGATGGAATGTTTGGAGAAACGTATTGTCAAGGCTAAATCGACTTTTGATACCTCTGGCATGAAAGTGCTAACTCTCAATATTAAGAAAAAGTATTTTGATGAGATAATGAGAGGTGAGAAAAAGATAGAGTATAGGGAACTGAAGCAGACAACCCTCAATAGATATACTTATATTGATGAGGCTGATGACAAACGTTATCTTCGACGCTATGATGCCTTACGTCTTTTTGTTGGCTATCATAAAGATAGGGAAAGTGCTTTGGTGCAAGTAACAGATATTACCTATAACGAAGGCATAGTGGAATATCATCTTGGTATGATATTAGAGCATCTAAGCAATAATGAATAGAACTCTTGAAGGCAGTAGGGTATCTGGCTTTGTCATTTTTCCAGATAGTTTACTTTCTTACCAGTCTTTTCAGCATAGGCAATTTCACGTTTGGTGCTTTCACCAATGTAGCCTCCAACGTTGATGACAAAGATTTCGTCGGCTAGGTCTATTTTCCGTAAGTGCATGTCATCGAGCATTCCTTTCACTCCAGGTTTCCATACTTCTTCGTCGCCAGAATGTCCGAACAAACCTACACTGATAACAATACAGCCTTCTAGTGTCAGTCGTTTCTGTGTTTCTATGAACTGCTCTTTGAAACGGGTACTTCCACAGAGCGTGACTATCTTGTAATTCTTAATCATGTTATATATGTTGATTATCTACTCTAATTATCTTAACTCGACAAATATAAAGAAATTAAGTGACTTTCTTCGTATTAATACCAATAATTTGTATTAATGTAGGTGATAAGGTGAAAGCTTCTTATGATTACCGTCCTTCCAGGGTGGATAACGCTGATAATTATTATTGGCCCTATTGGTGGTGTTATTTTATCGGCCTATCTGCATGACAAGTTTAATAAAATAGCTTTAAAGTTACCAAAAACAAAAAAGAGAGCCTTGAAGACTCTCTTTTTTAGTGCATGATTGAGAATTTTGCGGAAGCTGGGGGATTCGAACCCCCGGTACGGTTACCCGCACGGCAGTTTAGCAAACTGCTGGTTTCAGCCACTCACCCAAACTT
>OMSH01000181.1 GCA_900313715.1 uncultured Prevotellaceae bacterium | reverse complement strand
GCTGCTCCCCTTGAGAAGGGGAGCTGTCAGCTTGCTGACTGAGGGGTCCATTATTCATTATCCATTATCCATTATTCATTATCTGGAGCGAGTGCCGCCACCGCCACCGCCTCGTGAGCCGCCTCCGCCACCGCTGAAGCCGCCACCGCCGAATGAGCGGGTAGAGCTGCCAGAGTAGCTACGGGTCGGACTGCTGCTGCGAGTAGAGACGCCGCTATTGCTGCGTACTCGTGTACTACTGCTGGAGCCGGTGGAATAGCTGCGGTTGGTTGATACTCCGCTACTTGGGCTGACACTGCGGGTTCGAGCACCTGTAGTACCTGTACTGCTGCGCACGGTTGTGCCACGACGGGTATTGATAGAGGTGCCAGTACTGCTATTGCCACGTACACGGGTCCCGCTGGTATTCGGAGTAACTGTTGAGTTACTGCGAGTGCCTGTACTGGTACGTACACGGGTACCTGTGCTACTGTTCACTACCCTGCCATTAGTGGTAGTACGTGTGCCATTACTGCGTACTGACGTGTCTGTATTGGAACGTACGCGGGTACCTGCACCGGTACGGGTACGAACGTTAGAGTTGTTCACGCCTACGTTGTTGCCACCAACGACACCTCTACGGGTTGAGCTGGAGTAACCGCTTCGTGCGCCTGGCTGACCACGGAAGGTGTAGTTCTGTGGACGATAGTGGTAGCCTCCCCAGCCATAATAGCCATGATATGGGCGATGCCAACCTCCGTACCAGCCGCCATACCAACCAGTGTACCATGGACTGTACCAGCCAAAGTGCCAAGAGCTGTACCATGGGCTGTACCAAGAGGTGTACCAAGGACGATACCAAGTGCTCCAACCCCATCCCCAGCCAATGGTGGAGAAGCGCCAGTCATACCACAAACGGTTGGTCCAAGTTGGGAACACATATGCATAATAGTCGTCAACAAACACATTCCACTCCCAAGAGTTCAGGCCGTAAACAATATCCCAATAATAGGGACTGCTGATACTGATAGCAAAACGGGGGTTGCGGAAGCGGATAATACGGGTAGCATACTCGTAATCATCTTCGGTACCGTCGAAACCATTCACCCACTCGCCATCAAGCTCTTCGTCATAGCTGGTATCACCTTTCACTACCGCTGCCTTATTGGAAACTGTAGCATCGCCAGTATAACGACGGTTGTATTCATCAACATTGCGCTTATTCTTACTTGTACCATTTACCACCACCTTGCTGCCTTTAGGAACAACAACCGTAGTAGTTGGCGTATTGGACGTTACGACCACTGTTTTGCGTGCTGCATCAGCCTCTGTTTTCTGCTCCGCAGCCTTCTCCTGCTCCTTCTTGGTCTTGGAAGGAACATAATAAAGGTCGTCAACCACATTCTGTGCCATCACCAGAAAAGGTGTGCACACTGCCATCAGCAATAAAACAATCGACTTCTTCATATCCTTAAATTTTTAATGAGTATTCTTCTGTTTACTCAAAAAACACCCGAAAGTAGTCATTACTGCGCATTCTAACAAACTTTTTTCACTTTTTCTTCATCTTCATTGTTTTTTTAACTAAAAAATTTTCACATCAGGAAAAAAGATGCTACCTTTGTATAAAATACTATAAAAAAAGAATAGAAATGAGAACCACCGATATCTTTCAACATTTTTCTGAGCACGTGCTACCTACTTGGTGTATCTTCATACTTGATGTTTTCCTGGTAGCGATGTCAGTCCTGTTGGCATGCTTACTACGTTATGATTTTACCATAGTCTTTTCTACTGGTAGTGTCTTATCCAAAGCTCTTCTTTGGATAGTGTTTGTGAACATAATTTTCTTCTACATGTTTCACACTTATGCTAACATCATCCGTTTTTCGTCATTCATAGATATCATGCACGTTTTCGGAGCACTTACCACCAGCTTCATCCTGTTGATGGCTTGTAGTATCGTGTGCGAAATCGGATTTGATTATGATTTTCTCCCTTATAGCGTGCTGGTCATTTCTTACGTATTCTCATTCGCGGTGATGGCAGTCATGCGTATATTTATTAAGGTGTTGTACGAACGCATGAACTATGACGGAGACCATGGTACCAATGTATTTATTTTTGGTACTCGCGAATATGGCGTGGATATTGCCAAATCTATCCGTTCAAAGTCCCACTATAAATATCGCCTGAAAGGTTTTATTTCCAGCGACCCTGCTTTCTTTGACAAGGTCATCATGGGCGTGAGGGTATTCCCCTTCAACGAGGAACTGATAAGCATCCTGGAAGCTAAGAGAATTGATGCTGTGATTGTGACCCCTTACAACATGGACAAGTTGAAAGAATCCAACTTTACAGAACAGTTGCTGTCGCGAAATATCAAGATTTTGGTACTGCCTAACCTGAGTGAATGGGATGAGAACTCCAGCAACATTACTAACTTGAAAGAACTTCAGATTGAAGACTTGCTACAGCGTGACCCTATACAAATTGACATGCACAAGATTGCATCACACTTAGAGGGTAAACGCGTGATGATAACTGGTGCTGCAGGTTCTATCGGTAGCGAGATTGTGCGTCAGGTGGCATCTTTCAACCCCTTCAACCTGGTATTGATTGACCAGGCGGAGACCCCACTCCACGATGTACGTCTGGAGCTGCAATCAAAATGGGTAGAGATTGAGGCTGAGACCATTGTGGCTGACATCTCCAACGAATCACGCATGGACCAGATTTTTGCGCAGTATCATCCGCAGTATGTATTCCATGCCGCTGCTTATAAGCATGTGCCGATGATGGAGGACAACGCTTCTGAAGCCATCCAGAACAACGTAAAGGGAACACGCATACTGGCTGACCTGGCCGTGAAATACAAGACCGAAAAGTTTGTGATGATTTCCACTGACAAAGCGGTAAATCCATCGAATGTGATGGGCTGCTCTAAGCGCATCTGTGAGATTTATGTGCAGTCGTTGGCCAAGAAACTGGAAAAGGAAGGCAACAAGACCACACAATTCATTACGACCCGATTTGGCAATGTACTGGGATCTAACGGCTCAGTCATCCCTCTGTTCCGGAAACAGATTGAGCGAGGCGGTCCTGTTACAGTGACACATCCTGATATTATCAGATACTTCATGACCATTCCTGAGGCTTGCCGATTGGTGCTGGAGGCTGGTAGCATGGGTAATGGAGGTGAGATTTACATCTTCGACATGGGTAAGCCTGTCAAGATTCTCGATTTAGCGAAACAGATGATCAGTCTGTCAGGACGCAGTGACATTCAAATCAAGTTCACGGGCCTGCGGCACGGAGAGAAGCTCTATGAGGTGTTGCTCAACGACAAGGAGCATACTAAACCTACCTACAACGAAAAAATCATGATTGCCGATGTGCGTGAGTACGACTATGACGAGGTGAAGAAGAAGATTGAGGAGCTTGAGGAGGTTTCCAACACCTATGACCAAATGAAGATTGTCGGAAAGATGAAGGAGCTGGTTCCCGAATACGTGAGCAAAAACTCTATCTTCGAACAATTGGATCACAAATAAATTAAGGCTGCTCGATTGAGCAGCCTTAATTGTTTATTGCATCGGAGGTAACTCCAGCCATTTCACATAACAGAAGTCCTGACGATGTGGCAGAAGCTTGTTCCTTGGATACATTCGAATTGCACTCTTGTACAAGCCAAACTGGTTGGGTGACAACTTAGCCTCGAAGGTGTAGTTGTTGCCATCATGTCCTGTGAGTTCCAGTGGCTCTACGCTATAGACGCGTTCCTCACCATCCTTGGTATATAAATTCACCTTCTCCAAACCAACTGCATCATCGAGTCCTTGCTCATCAATGACATACTTGATGCTATACTCAGCACCTGTCTCGATACCACCTGCGGGGAAGTCCCAAGAGCAGGATACCACATGGATACCATCCCAACGTTCAGCCACCACTTCTTTCCACAGAGAAATCTCCTTTGCCAAACGGAAGTTATCCTTGGAAATTTCCTTGAAACGCTTAGCCTGCTTGTTATAGAACCTCGAGTAGTAATCGTCGAGCTGACGCTTCATGGTATAATGAGGAGCGATCTTGGCTATAGAGTTCTTGATCACCTTGATCCAATCCTTAGAGATACCCTTCTTGTCTTTCTTATAATACAGAGGGATGATCTCATTTTCCAGCAAGTTGTAGATGGTAGCAGCATCGAGCTGATCCTGATGCTCCTGATTCTGATAAGTGCGCTTTTCGGTGAGTGCCCAACCAGCACCCTCACGATAGCCTTCCAACCACCAACCGTCTTTCACACTGAGGTTGACAACACCATTCATCTCAGCCTTCTCGCCTGATGTACCTGATGCCTCCAATGGACGTGTCGGGGTGTTCATCCAAATATCCACGCCGCTCACCAAACGACGTGCCAACAGGAAGTCATAGTCCTCAAGGAAGATCACCTTACCAATAAATTCTGGACGTTGTGAGATCTCAAATATCTTCTTGATCAAGCCCTGTCCTGCTCCATCAGCCGGATGTGCCTTACCTGCGAAGAGGAAGATAACCGGACAGTCAGGATTATTGACAATCTTGCTCAAACGCTCGAGGTCGGTGAACAGCAGGTGAGCTCGTTTGTAGGTAGCGAAACGACGGCAGAAGCCAATGACCAATGCGTTGGGGTTGATACGTCCCATGAGCTTCACCAAACGCAGTGGATCACCCTGTTTCTTCAACCATGTCTCACGGAATTGGTGTTGGATATACTCAAACAACTTCTTCTTCAAAGCCATACGGGTTGCCCAAATTTCTTCGTCAGGGCAGTCATAGATGCCATGCCAGATTTTCTCGTTCGACTGGTCTGACATGTGCTTCTCGTCGAAATACTTGGCATAGAGACTACGCCATTCGGTAGCACACCAGGTTGGGAAATGCACACCATTGGTAACATAACCTACGTGATTCTCCTGTGGGAAATAACCATTCCAAATCGGAGCAAACATCTTCTGGCTCACCCAGCCGTGCAGCATGGATACACCATTAACCTCCTGACAGGTGTTGCAAGCAAAAGTGGACATACAGAACTTCTCGCCATGATCGTCAGGGTTGATGCGACCCAAGCCGATAAAGTCATCCCAACTGATGCCCAGACGTTGTGGATAGCCACCCATGTACTTGCCAAACAGTCCTTCTTCAAAGTAGTCATGACCAGCTGGAACTGGGGTGTGTACGGTGTACAGACTGCTGGCGCGTACCAGCTCGAGTGCTTGGTTGAAGTTCAGACCGTCCTCTTCAATATAATCTACCAAACGTTGCAGGTTGCAGAGCGCTGCGTGACCCTCGTTGCAATGATAGATATCTTTCTTGATACCCAACTTCTTCAGCAATAGCATACCACCGATACCCAACAGAATCTCCTGTTTCAAACGGTTCTCCCAGTCGCCGCCATAAAGTGCATGGGTAATGGGCTTATCGAACTCTGAGTTCATCTCATTATCCGTATCCAGCAGGTACAGTTTGACACGGCCAACGTTAACACGCCATACGCAGGCATGTACCAAATAGTTGTTGTAAGGTACATCAATCACCATTGGATTACCGTCATCATCCAGCTGACGCTCAATAGGCAGACTACCGAAATTCTGTGTCTCATAGTTGGCAATCTGCTGACCATCCATATTCAGGCTCTGGGTAAAATACCCATAGCGATAGAGGAAACCTACAGCGCACATGTCAACATTAGAGTCGGAAGCCTCTTTCACATAGTCGCCTGCCAGCATACCCAAACCTCCACTGTAAATCTTCAACGCAGAGTGGATACCATATTCCATACAGAAATAGGCTACTGACGGACGAGTAGCATCGGGCTTTACATCCATATAGGTACGGAACAATTTATAAACGCTCGCTATGCGTTTCATCAATGCCTTATCTTTGAGTATCTGCTCCTTACGTCCATATGGAAGGCGTTCCAGCAACATCACCGGGTTGTGCTTCACCTCGCTATATAGCTCAGGGTCAAGGTCACGGAACAAATCGCGTGCCTCATAATTCCATACCCACCACATGTTGTGGGCAATCTCGTCCAAACACTTCAGCTCTTCTGGAAGACTTGACTTGACAATCAGGTCTCTCCATTGTGGAGTATTTGCATAATCTACTTTGATTTTCATATTAAATCCATGATTAGTTAATTACTTCAAAATTAAGTCAGGCATTGAACTGACGAATCTTTGCACGACGCAGGGCAAAGTCGTATGCCTGATAATAATAGGTAATGAAGTGCTTCCACAGGGCTTTCTCAGCTATTGCTGCAGCGCGCCTGCGTGCTGCCTTCATCTGGTTCTTGTCCAAACGTATGTAACTCAAAACAGTATCACGTACTGCGTCCACCACGTCATGATAGTTATAATCGGAGCGATGAATAACTTCAACGCCATCGGATAATCCTTTAATATTGTCCATATCCTTTACCCACTGGCCAAAACCTGCCAGGTCGGTAGTGATGGTAGGCACATGGAAAGCTACACTCTCTAAGGGTGTATAGCCCCAAGGCTCATAATAAGAAGCATAGACACTCAAGTCATTGCCCAACATCAAATCGTAATAATTCTTGTTGAAGATGCCATCATCACCATTGAGATAGGAAGGTACAAAAATGACTTTCACCTTGTCACGTTTACTGTTCTGCATACCTAAGTAATGCATCATACCCAGCGCCTTATCGTCATCCATATTATAGAGCCAATGAGTGATATAAGGCTGATTGAGCGGGACAGTATATTCATTAAGGGTAGCCAAACGGGCCTGTAAATCACTGCGTGGCTCCAAAGTCCAGGCAGGCACATTAATAAAGGCCAGTACCTTACGGTTTAATTCAGGACTCATGTTCAAGCGATGCATGGCATCAATAAACACATCGATACCTTTATTCTTAAACTCATAACGTCCACTGGTACCAATGATGAGGGTATCGTCATCAAAAGATTCACCTAAAAGGCAATTGGCCAGGCGCAACATGCTCTTTCTGGCACGTTTCACCTTACCGGTATAGGTAGTACCTTTCGGTACAAAATCGTCTTCAAAACCATTGACCAACACCACATCGGCTGGTTTGTCCAACAATTCCTTACACTCTTTATTGGTAATCTCACTCACAGTAGTGAAACAATCAACAAAATAAGCGGTCTGTTTCTCAATGGAATGCTTTGACTGCATATTTAGTTCACCAGCCATCTGATCGCCATTATAAGCAAACAAATAGTCATATAAGGGCTTGTTATTGCCTGCTATGGAGCGGCCAATAGAGGTGGCATGGGTAGTGAAGATGGTAGCTATCTCCGGCACATTCTTCTGTAAGTAGAGGGCACTCATACCTGTCATCCACTCATGTGCCTGAAAAACCACTTTGTCATTGAACGTCAGGTTAAAACGATAGAAACTTTCTACCACCTTGGCTGCTGCAATGGCAAACATACAGCTCTCGTCGTAATCACCATAAGCATGGAGCGAGTCAACGCCATAGTCTGCCCACATGCGACTATAAATCTCGTTCTTCTCAGCAAAGAATGGCATGAAATCCACCAACACCACAACCGGCTCGCCTGGGATGTTCCAGCGCCCTACCCTTATCTTCAGGCCGTCGTGATGAATAGCATAGTTGGTCCACGCTGTGTAGAGCAACTCTGATTCTATGAATGTGGGATTATCTTTACCTTGCCAGATATCTGGACCTATGAAAATGATTCTGTTACGCAGTTGCTCCTGCAGTGTCTTTGCCCTGGTGGAAAGCACTGTATAGATTCCGCCCACCTTATTACATACCTCCCAGCTTGCTTCAAAGATGTAATCGGGGGTTATTAATGTCTCACTAACCATCTTATCGTAATTTGCAGGCAAAGGTACGGAAAAAAGTCGAGATTGTTGGTATGTTGACACAAAAAAAGCCCGCTTTATGGTGCTATTTTTTATTTCACATCAAAAAGCGGGCAATATATGCCTTGCTAAAAGGCTGTTGGTAGGTTTTTATACCATCAACGCTGCAATCAGTGCCAAGATAGCATAGAACTCAGGCAATGCGCAATAAATCATGGTATTGACCATCACGTCATGACCCTGAGCTATACCGTTGATACCATTGGCTGCCACCTGACCCTGACGGATAGCTGAGAACAGGCAGATAAAACCAACTGCCGCACCAACACCCAGCATCAACAAACCCTGCTGAGAGAAATCGCGACCAATTGACATCAGAAAAGCCACGAATCCATACAAACCCTGTGTTGATGGAAGCGCTGACAGAATCATGAAGCTTGCTGACTTAGAAGGATCTTTCTTTAAACCTGCTTCAGCAGCATTACCTGCGATGGTGGTACCATAGCAACTGCCAATACCAGAGAGAGCCAACATAAGACCCAATCCGATGTAACCTAAAAGTACATTAACATCCATAATGATTTAAATTTTATTTGTTATTAATTTTTTGTTATTTATTTCTTATCAATATTCGTAAACGGGTTATAAAGCACACCAGTACCCTCGTAGCCTGAATTCTTGAAATATTCCACGAAATTCAAACGTAAAGGATGAACGAAAGCACTGATGCACGACATCGCAATGTTGAACGCATGGCCCAGCACCAGGATGAGACAGCACACTACCCAACCCGGGATGCCGCCGACACTATCCTGAACCATGAGACCTAACGAGTTGAACACACCACCTAACATACCACCTGCCAAGCCCAAGGCATAGAGACGCATGTAAGACAGGATATCGCCCATCAGACCAGTAGCCATGTTGTAGGTATCCCATACACCGGCACCAATGTTCACAAATACGTTGCGGTGGAGGTCATTGAGCAGATAAATGCCAATGGCGGCTACCGCACCGATGCCAATCAATGCCCACTTAGAGATATCTTCCGGTATCAGGTTGAGGAACATGAAGGTGGCAATGACAGAGCCAAAGCCTATCAGGAGGAACCAGCCCCAAGCACCTAAAGCATTCTTGAAACCAAAGCGTGAGGTCTGTACCAATGCCTTGATAAACATTGCTATGATGGTATGAACCACACCGATGCCTAATGCCAGTATCATCTGCTTATCGTAGGTACCACCAGCGATTTCCACTTTGCCTGATACCATGAAAGCCTTCAAACCTTCTGGCACCCAAGTAGCTTCGTAGATATTGATACCGAAGAACGTTCCTAATACTGTACCAAAGATGGCAGTAAAGACACCTAATGAGATGACCAGGTTCATGATGCCTTTCATATCTGGCATCTTCTTCTTCAAGATGAAACCTAAAGCAATGAGCACCAAGCCATAGCCGGCATCGCCCAAACAAAAGGCAAAGAACAACGAGAAGAACGGTGCAATGAGCGGTGTAGGATCAAACTCCGTATAGTTGGGCATACCATACATATCGGTCAGCGTCTCATACATCTTTACAAACCAGTTGTTCTTCAACTTGATAGGTGGGTTATCACCCTTCTGTGTATCACGTATCTCATAGTACACACTACTCTGATCAAGGAATTCTTTCACTGGCTGTTCATTCTCTACAGGTATCCAGCCTTCCATGAGCATCACAGCACCTTCTGCCTGTGGCTCTCCGTCAAGACGTACCTTAATAAGGTCAATCTCGCCGTCGAGTTCTTTGTTATATTGCACCAGAGTATTGTAATTAGCCAGACAATACTGGGTCAACTTGTCCTTAACCGCAGCGAGCTGTTCCTGTACATTCGCTTTCTTGGCTTCCAACTGTGAGAGGCTCAGCTCTGGCAGTCGAACGGGCTCAATATCCAAACGGACAGGTTCGTGTGAGATGGTCACAAAGCTCATACGACCTACGGTCTTATCAATCACGACGATGTCGCATAATTCTTCCCACTTAGGGTTGAATTCACGTTCTGAGCAAGCATAGAACTGAATGTGATAGCCTGCTTTCTCCAAATTACGAATAGCCTGCCAATCGAAGTCGCCCCATACACTCATCTCTGCCATCTCCTTGTCAATGGTAGGCAATTGCTGGGTGAGGTTGGCAATTTGGTTGTTCAGCTCGGCATACTGGCTCAACAAATCGTTCACGGACAACTCCCGATGAATGGTTTCATCGGCCTTTTCCTTGATCTTGAATGACATGTCTTTCAGTACATCCTTATACTGAGCACGTTTAGCCAGAGATTGCTGCAAGTCGTCGTTCATCAAGCCTGCCTGACGGGGCTGCACGTGGATAACGCCCAGTTCACGAATCTGTGACAGGAACGATTCGTATTCCTGATGATAAATCAGGAACGTGAGTTTCTTCATCTTACTAATCATGACTCAGCCTCCTTTCTTGCTTCCTGATGAGCCTTCATGATCTTCTGGGATGACTTGGAAAGATTCTCTTCGTCTTCCATGAAGCGTTTGATCTTTCTGATGGCATCTTGATAACCAGGAATCTGCACCTTCTCGAAGAGGTTCACCTTCTGGGTGGTCTTCTTACGAGCGTGCTCGAGCAGGTTTAACTTTGCAACAACAAATTCTCTTTCGATGGCTGTCTTGGCCAGACCTGTCAAGAGGGTAACACCGTCGGCATACCATTTAGGCATGTTGAACATACTGTATTTCTTAGTCTCAAAATCAACGCTATCCAACACAGGTACACGCACACCGGCAATCTTCTTGACAGAAAGCTGAACATCCTTCACACTAATGAGAGATGCGTCAAACTCACTCCAAAGAGCAAACATGGCCTCGTAAGCTTGAATTCCTTTTTCTAACCCCTCTTCCAGTTTCACAGCATCGTCCTTACAACGCTTTACTTCCATGCGCAAGGCACTCTCCTTATTCTTAATAATAGGAAGGGTGCGCTGACGCACTTTCAGCTGTTTCTCCAACTGCTGAAGCGAGGTCTTATTATATTGAAACTTAATAGCCACTTCTTTAAATGTTTAGTTAATTACTTTGGCCAGTACTGGTCAACGAATTGTTTCTTAATATTCACCTCCTCTGGACGGAAGTACTTGCCAAACAAGCCCCATGTTACGTCCAGCATCTCGGTGGTATCGAGGTTCACGTCGATAGCCAGCAACTTGTCGGAATAATCTTTTGCAAACGCCAGGGTACGTTCGTCGTAGTCGGTGAGGTCGAAACCGTTCTCCATCTTGGTCTTGGCATTGGCGGCATCGGCATACAGACGTACGGCTGCGTTCATCACTTGCGGATGGTCCTTACGGGTCTTCTTACCACTTACATTCTGCTTCAGACGTGACAAGGAACGGAATGGATCGACGATGACCTTACCGATATCACTGTCGCGACGCAGGAACAGCTGACCTTCAGTGATGTAACCAGTGTTATCAGGCACTGCGTGGGTGATATCGCCACCAGAAAGGGTGGTCACTGCGATGATGGTGATTGAACCACCTGTCGGGAACTGAACCGCTTTCTCGTAAATCTTTGCCAAGTCGGAGTAAAGTGAACCTGGCATAGAGTCCTTGGAAGGAATCTGGTCCATACGGTTCGACACGATGGCCAAGGCATCTGAATAAGAGGTCATATCAGTCAGCAGCACCAGTACGGCTTCGTTTTTCTCTACAGCAAAGTATTCGGCTGCAGTCAATGCCATGTCAGGTACCAGCAAACGTTCTACTGGTGGGTCCTCGGTGGTATTCATGAAACTGATGATACGGTTCAGTGCACCAGCGTTGGAGAACACATTCTTGAAGAACAGGTAATCGTCATTGGTCATACCCATACCGCCCAGAATAATCTTATCAGCCTTGGCACGCATAGCTACCAATGCCATCACCTGGTTGAAAGGCTGGTCAGGGTCGGCAAAGAATGGAATCTTCTGTCCTGACACCAGCGTATTGTTCAAGTCGATACCTGCAATACCAGTAGCAATCAGTTCTGATGGCTGTTTACGACGTACAGGGTTCACAGATGGACCACCAATCTCTACCTCTACACCTTCTATCTCTGGACCGCCATCGATGGGTTCGCCAAAGGCATTAAAGAAACGGCCAGCCAACTGGTCACTTACTTTCAGTGTAGGTGACTTGCCGAGGAATACGATTTCTGCATCGGTAGGAATACCCTGAGTACCCTCAAACACCTGCAATGTCACCTCGTCACCAGCAATCTTTACCACCTGGGCAAGTTTGCCATTTACTGTAGCAAGCTCGTCATAACCAACACCCGTAGCTTTCAAAGAAAGCGTAGCCTTGGTAATCTGAGTCACCTTAGTATATATCTTTTGAAATGCTTTAGTTGCCATTTTTCTCAATGTTTATTTTAACAATTTTGATACGCTCTCACTGATGGCACGTTCCTTCAGCAAATCCATCATCTGCTCCTTGTAGTCGTAGTACCTCTCCGACTTGAACGGTGCATAGTTCATCTGCTTGCCGATGTTGATCATGCGCTTGAAGTAATCCATTACCTCATTGAACACCTCGAACTTAAACTCGGTGTGACAGATATCGATTACGAGGTTCATGATTTCTTCCTGACGCTCAAGTGGTGTAACAGCATCAATCTCATCAAATGCATCCTGCTGGAGGATTACGAAGTCGATGAGCTCTGCCTTCCAGAAGGTTACGTGGTATTCTACAGGTACGCCATCATCACCCAAGATATTGATTTGCTCGGAGATTTCCTTACCACGCTGCAAACGGGTTTTCAGTTCATTCACCTTGTCAAGCCAAGTGGGTTCAATGCGCTTTGCGATGTATTCCTGGAACTCGGGATACTCCACATATTTAGAATAAGAATCAATCGGGTTAATAGCCGGATAGCGCTTACGGTCTGCACGGTCTTGCTCCAAAGCGTAGAAGCAACGAGCTACCTTCTTGGTATTTTCAGTAACAGGCTCCTTAAGGTTACCACCTGCAGGTGATACAGTACCAATGAAAGTGATAGAACCGGTATTACCGTTATACAACTTCACATAACCGCAACGGCCATAGAAGTTGGAAATGATAGATGACAAGTCCATTGGGAATGCATCTGGTCCGGGTAACTCCTCCATACGGTTGGACATCTCACGCAATGCCTGTGCCCAACGAGAGGTGGAGTCGGCCATCAGCAACACTTTCAAGCCCATGCTGCGGTAGTACTCACCTATGGTCATGGCTGTATAGACTGATGCTTCACGAGCTGCCACAGGCATGTTAGAGGTATTGGCGATGATGATGGTACGTTCCATCAACTTGCGTCCGGTATGCGGGTCCACCAGTTCAGGGAACTCGGTAAAGATTTCCACCACCTCATTGGCACGCTCACCGCAGGCAGCAATAATCACGATGTCAGCCTCTGCCTGTTTAGAGATGGCATGCTGTAACACGGTCTTACCTGTTCCGAAAGGACCAGGGATAAAGCCTGTACCACCTTCTGTGATAGGATCAAGGGTATCGATGACACGCACACCAGTTTCCAGCAAACGGAAAGGACGTGGTTTTTCCACGTAGTTGGTCATTGCCACCTTTACAGGCCACTTCTGAATCATATTAACCTTCACCTCATTGCCATCAGCATCCTCAAGGACAGCTATAACATCCTCGATGGCATAGTCACCTTCAGCTACGATAGACTTAACGGTACACTCGCCTTGCTGCTGGAAAGGCACCATGATTTTCAGCGGTTGGTGGTTCTCTTCAACCTGACCCAGCCAGTGAGAAGCCTTTACCTTGTCGCCCACCTTTGCCAGTGGCACAAAATGCCATACACTATCCTTGTCAAGCGGATAAGTGTATTGGCCACGTTTTAAAAATACGCCCTCCATCTTATCGAGGTCATTCTGCAGACCATCATAGTTTTTAGAGAGCATGCCCGGTCCCAATGTAACTTCAAGCATGTGGCCGGTAAAGTCAGCTTCGGCTCCAACTTTCAGTCCGCGTGTACTTTCAAACACCTGGACATAAACCTGAGAGCCCACCACTTTTATCACCTCAGCCATGAGGCTGTCTCCACCAGTATGAATATAACAGATTTCATTCTGTGAAACAGGGCCGTCAACGGTGAGGGTTACCATGTTGGAGATTACTCCACTTACAGTTCCTTTTGTTGCCATATAATGTTTTTTATTATTTTATTCAGAATTCACTCGGTACTCTTACCTCACCTTTCAGTGAGTCGATAATCTCACGGAACATCTGGTTACCTTTCTCCTTATCCAGTGATATCCAACGCTCAATGATTTCCAACTGCAACAGGAATACATACAGACGTTCGATTGAGAAATAATCGAAGAATGTCTTGTCTTCCATCCACTTCCAACGAAGTTGGTCGAGACGCTTCTCACGATCTACCAGGTCGTCGGTCTCGCTGATTTTAAGCAGTTGGTCAAAATAATCAAGCTCGGTTGTCAAGCCAAAGTCACGTGCGTTTGACGTTTTCAACGCCTGGCATATCTCTGTATCTCCCACGATGAATGAAGCAATGGGCAACTTGTATTTTCTGGCAGCCAACGCCACCAGTACGTTGTTGGTGTTGAGGTTGAACTCAAACCAAGACGCCACGAAATCGTTCGTGCACCGCATGGCATATTCGTAATAAAGACCAGCCAGACAATCCTCTACCAACACATCACTGGAAACGCCTGTTTCCTGTTGGGTGAGATAGGTCTGGATGAACTTAATTATATATGATGGGAGTGAGCCTGGGGAAGTAATGACGCCTTCCTCGTCAAATTGCTTGAATACAGCTACAAACTGATCGGCAGTATAGTTACCACGTGGATCTATTACCGCTTCTCTGTCCTTGAGCAACTTCAGAAGGTTCGCATTGTCATACTTGAGATAGTAAAGGTCCACCAATGCCTGGTCTTCCTTCGACAACTGCGGATAGAACTCAGTCTTAAAGTCGCCGACAGTATAGTTCAGTTTATTGTCGTCCAGAGAAAGTTCTGGAAGACCTGTAACCAAATAATAATACTGACTCATAACGATGGGAGTTATTACTTAAACAGTAATTCAACCAATTGGGGACGCAAGAAGTCTTTCAGGTAGTTAGAGAATTCTTCTTCACCGAAATTCACCTTGTAAGAGCCATCGGCTGGGGAGATAGTGAACAGGGTTTTCAAACCATTTACCTGCTCAATTGTCACACCCTTATCCAGTAAATCCTTAGCCTGAGCTGCAAAGAATTTCTTCAAACCGTCAGCATCAGCTGAAGAAATCTTGATGGGCTCGCTGGTTGACCATTGTTTAGCCAAAGAAACAATAAAAGAATTCAGATAATCTTTGTTACTGGTGAAATTCTTCACATCAGCATCGACAATCTTGTTGGTAAGCAGGGTTGCTACCTCAGATTTCAGAGCGTTGACAGCCTGACCGGCAAATAATTTTAACTCAGATTTGGCATTGGTGACCATCTCATCTGCTGACTTGCGTGCATCACTTAAAACACCTTCCGCCTGCTTCTGAGCCTCTTCCAAGATTTTCTGAGCCTCACCTTGTGCATTTGCAATCAGCTTCTGAGCTTCCACATTGCCTTTTTCAACGCCTTCCCGAAAAATTTTATCGGTCAGCTCTTGAATTTTGTTTTCCATGATAAGTATAAGTTTTATATTATTTCACTAATTACCAAACTTCTATGCAGGTTTACGCACATAGTTCGGGTGTAAATTTAGTAAAAAGCATCGAAATAAAAGAGTTTTTTTGTAAAAAAAAGAGGAAAAGCATAAAAAAAAAGGACAGCCCATGTGTTGTGTAACACAAAGGCTGTCCCATCAAAGACGGCGGCTACCTACTCTCCCACCTTGTGGGCAGTACCATCGGCGTGGTCGGG
>OMSH01000226.1 GCA_900313715.1 uncultured Prevotellaceae bacterium | reverse complement strand
TAACGATGAAATCACACTTGAGGGTACCAGCTATAACGTCAGCGATGTATTCCTCTCACATTGGATGGAACGATTGTAATATTGAATAAAGATCCTAATACTATGGCACGAAAAACAGAAAAGATGGATGATGCAGGAAAGAACCAGTATAAGTTTTATGCAGAATTAAGGAACATGAAGGCGCAATTCCCTGTTAAGGGATTGCCAACAATAATTGACCTTAGCCAATATCCTTATTTCTTACACAAGGATTGGGGTGACTATCAGCCACTTTATCTGCATATTGATCTCGAACTACCTGAGACTATTGAAAATACTAACCTGTATCTGGATGTAGCGACTTTTCATGGAAACTACAACGACAATATTTGCTTCACGCCAGAAGACATAAATCTTTATCGTGATGGTCAGAGACTACATTTTCCACCTGTTGACATGGCAAAGCTGATTGATGATGAATGTATGCAATATGCTGACGGAGTGGACAATATTATTATTACCCTTTTATTTGACAAGGAATTAAACAAGGAGCCTTATAAAGTTTCTATCCCCATAAAGGGTATTCCCCGTTTAGCTAAAACAGAAGACCCTGTACTACAGGAATTACAATCAGAATTGAACAGTTTTATAGGTTGGGACAGTTTCAAAAAGCATGTGCAAGGGATTATTGCCAGTTATAAAGTGAATAACCTTCGCATTCACAAAAAGTTGGAAAGCATTGCACCCAAGAAACACGTTGTCATCATGGGTAATGCTGGTACTGGAAAGACGTCTGCTGTTAAGTTTCTGGCTAAGTTGTATCATTTTTTAGATATACTAAAGGAAAATAAGGTGGTATCGGTAACCTTGACCGACTTGCTCACCTCCAATATAAACAACGAAAGTGAAGAGTTAAAGAGGGCACTGGATAATGCTTGGAATGGCATATTGCTTATAGAAAATGCCCATCAGCTACACAACCCTGATTCAAGAGGCAATTATAACAGTGAAGACCGTATAGTAAAGGCTTTGATAAATCTTCTTGAAAACCAGAAAAAAGCTAACAACTGGGTGTTAGTGCTGACAGGCACACCCGATGGGATGGCGTCATTAATGACAGCCAATCCTGAGTTAAGAAAGTTCTTTGCAGAACCAATAATGTTAGATGACTTCAAGCCGGATGAGCTGTGCAGTATGTTAGACAACTACAGTAGTGCAAACGACCTGATTCTAAACCAAGAGGCTCGAAAGAAGTTGGAGAGCTTTATCTTACACAAATATAATATGCGTGGTCCTAACTTCGAAAATGCAAGATTGATACCCCAACTTTTTGAGAATCAGATTGTGCCTCGTATGTTCCAACGAATTGGAGCGTTAAAGAAGCCATCGGAGGATGAATTGAAGACAGTGTTGCCAGAAGATATTCCTACTATCCAAGGTCAACCCGATGATGCATTCCAGGAGTTGGAAAACTTGGTAGGATTAGGCAAGATCAAGACACGTGTGAAAGATTACCTCAATGCAGTAAAGCTGGCAGCACGAAGGATGGAACAGGGATTGCCAACCAATATGCCTCGTTTGCACATGGCTTTCATGGGTAACCCAGGTACTGGTAAAACCACTGTTGCCACCATCATCGGTAAAGTGTTTGCATCGTGGGGCATTCTTTCTGGTGGGCGGGTTATCCAAACGGAAAAGAGTAAGATGGTAGGACAATATATAGGTGAGACAGAGTTCAAGATGCGCGAGTTATTGGCACAGGCCAGGGGCAATATCCTTTTTATTGACGAGGCGTACCAGCTGGTGGAGGGCTCAGAAAAGGACTATGGTCGCATTGTGATGAACTCGCTGCTGACAGAATTAGGCAAAGATAATCAGGATATGGTGGTAATCTTGGCTGGCTATACCGCTCCGATGAAGAAGCTGATGGAAAGCAACGAGGGTATAGAGAGCCGATTCCCGAATGTGTTCAGTTTCGAGGATTATACTACTGATGAACTGATGGAGATTGGCAAGCTGATGATTCACAAACAGGGATTCAAGCTGACAGAAGGGGCTGCCACCAATATGCGTGCCATCATAGAAGAGGAGGCTGAAAAACCATCGCCTCGCTTTGGCAACGGACGCTTTGTATCGAACCTGCTGCAAAACCAGATACTCGCCAGCTTGGGTGCCAGAACGGCAGCACTGCCCCACCCTACGACAGAAGAGTTGAATACCATTCTGCCTGAAGATGTGGTAATTAACAAGGCACAAAAGGATGTGGTGTTTGACGATGTGGCAATAGATACAGCCTTAGAGAAACTTGACAATCTGGCTGGTCTTACTAACGTCAAGATTGCCATACACAACTTTGTCAAGTCTGCCCGTTACTTGCACGATATTGGCGAACCCTATGTGGGTAAAGGCCTGTTGGCTTGGCGCTTTGTGGGAAACAGCGGTACAGGCAAGAGCACTGTGGCAGAACTGATGGCTGTTATCTTGAAAGGTATGCGATTGATAGCCAATAGTCATATTACAGAAATAAAAGGCGAACGTATCTTCAATGTTTCTGAGATGGATTGTGACCATGTTTTGAGGGAAGCTGTGAAGAAATCATGCAACGGTCTTATCTTTATTGATGTGGATACTCGTGGCTTTTCTAACGATTACAACTATGCCCGTACCATAGAACGTATCAGGTTGAAGATGGGGGAACTGACAGTAGAGGCTGGTGGCGAATGTGCCTTAATATTGGCTGAATTGGATGCACCTAACAAGAATGTAGCGGAACAACTGATTGATGCGGGTATCTATGAGTTCGACCACACATTGGTATTCAAGGATTTCACTGCAGAAGAGTTGTACATCATCTTGTGCGACTGTCTAAAAAAGTTCAATGTCACCTTCAGTCCAGCTGCAGAGAAGCACATGTTGGAGAACCTGAAGGCGATGCGCCCATCCATAGGGGCTAATGCACGTACTATGAAACTGATGTCACGCACTATCTATCAGCAGATTATATTGCGCGAATCAAATCTTACTCGTCGTCCAAAATCTCATCAGGTACAGCTTTCGGACATCGAGACATTTAAGTGGAACGGAAGAAAAGGAACTATAGGTTTTTAAAATGGCATTGTCATGGGACTCGAGCAATCTCATCGAATAAACGTTTGGCTGCAAAGGCAGATCAGCAACTTCAGAATACTACATACCAGTGCTGAGCTGAGAAAGGATTACAAGCTAATGACGGAGAAGAACAACTCTTTGTTGTGGGAAGATTATATGGCAGCCAAGGCATTGAGTGAATTAGCAGAGAATCGTCCTTTCTTGAAAACATCCGTTTGGGACTTTGATTTGCCTGAGACTTGTAAAGAATGCTTGTATAAGCTATATATTGACACTGCGGCCGATCTGATGCAGTTTTCGCAAAAAGAACTGGAATATTTCTCAAAAACCTTAGAGATCAATGTTGAAGAAATAAAGAATTACTTAATCAATAATGGCTTTCGCCTGACTTTCAATGGCATAGGTTCCCGTAAACTATCCTACCTGAAAATAGTGGCTGGTTATAAAGGAGGTTATGAGAGCGATGCGAAAAAGGTATTTGACAATCCAAGTCTGCTGACGGGATTCAATATAGACAGACCGTCGTTAGATACCGCCTGGTTTGATGAATACTACAAACGCTATATAGAAGTTAAAGATGAGAATCTTTTACTTAATAAGTTGAAGAAAACGAAATTAAGAATCAAAGATGGCAGCAACGATTTTGGTCCTTATCATGATTTCTTCCACGCAGAGACGGAGTTCTGGGATGCATACTGGGCGTATTGTACTCGGCATGAGTTGGAAAAAGAAAAGGATCTCCCCAGAATACCTCAATATACTACAGACCTGAAACGGCTAACAAACGATTATCTTCTATCCATGAAGAAGAAAAGTGTTCGTGCAGCAATATCTATATTCAGGCATTTGACTGTTGTCGGCAGCTGTTCAATTGGTACCTTTCTTGAAGCTGAGGACGAAGTAAAACTGGACCTCTGCGAACGCTTAAATGAAGACGGCCTGCAGCTGCTATTGATATTGTACATTGAAATTGGCATTGATTTTGAGCACTTGTTACTGGATTTGAAGGAAAAGCATGAAATTGACAATGATACAGACAGAAGGGTTCTTTATGGGACAATCAATCCTTGGTTGAGGGAACAAATAGAGGCATACCGCAAGTCACATAAGGATGATGATATTAGGACTGCCTATGAAAAAGCGGTTATTGAACGACCTGATTTAGTTTGGATTATATTCTTAAGAGAACAGGCTATTCAATATGCTTGCCAGATGTATCCCTGCCTATCGACCTACGTGGAAGATACGAATTTGAATGATGAAATAAAGAATACCCTATACAATCATGACATTATACAAGTTGTTGATATAATGCAACATACTGATAAAGAATATTATGACATGTTTAATGATGACTATATTTCAGTCAACTCAATTGAAGACCTCCTCAAGTCATATGGTCTGAAACTATACAGTGATGGTGTGGTTACCTATAAAGATTTACTACCATTTTAACGGATTTCTGCAACTAATGGAATCCAGATGGGTCTTCCAGGTGAGTTTGACTTTCTCACCCATACGGAATACAAAAGAAAGAGGCAGCTACAACCAAAAGTTGAGCTACCCCTACCTAAATGTTTTATAAGCTTACGAAAAATCAGAAAGGCCGGTTGTTGCCACCTTGCATCATTTGCTGAGCTTTCGCTTCAGCCTCCTTACGTTTCTTTTCTGCTTCAAGATAATCTTTCTCTTTAAATTTCTTGCCACCAGCAACTGCATCCAGAACCTCATCCTTGAGTTCTTCT
>OMSH01000293.1 GCA_900313715.1 uncultured Prevotellaceae bacterium | reverse complement strand
CGACAACGTAAAAAAACTCACTATCATGGGTGAGAACAAGGACCAACAAGTGGTGATGAGGGAAGTACTTGGCGAGGATGAACTGGATCAAGTGACAGGAGGTCGCATACAGCGTTATTATGAAGATGAATCTATGCACCACGATGGACCTCAAGGAATTGTTTTTACACATTCATTTGATGATCTTCATCCATGATGAATAAGGTATCTGTGTGTATTTTAAAAAAAACTAATGATAACAATGGTAGCCACGAAAGAAAAAAAGTTTGTGCAGATTGAAATCGGCGACGATGTTAAGAAATTGACCATCGAAGGTGTTGACAAAGATCAGCAGGTTGTGATGCGTGAGGAAATCAGCGATAAAGAATTGGAACAGGTGGCTGGTGGTTGGGGACTAGCGTGTCCACATAATCGTTACGTCCTCTCATCATCATGTCCACGTAAAACACTTCCTTAAAATCAGTGTTATGGAAACTAATAAAGAAAAAAGGGTTGTTCAGATTGAAATCGACAACAACGTGAAAAAAGTAACGATTACTGGTGAGGACGACAACCAGCAAGTGGTGATGAGGCAAGAACTCGTCGAGAATGAACTGGAGCAAGCGACTGGAGGGATGAGAGATCCATTCTTTTGTTTACCCTATAAAAGTTAATGATTATGGAATCTAGGAAAGAAAAAAGGATTGTGCAGATCGAAATCGGCGCTGATGTTAAGAAATTGACCATTGAGGGTGTTGACAAAGACCAGCAAGTGGTGATGCGTGAGGATATTAGCGATGAAGAGTTGGAGAACGTAGCAGGTGGTGGACTACTACCAGATCCTTGTTTCCAAAAATTTAGATAGGCTTTCTTGCTTAGTTTCAGCTATGGGAACAGACTGTTTGTCCCAAAGTAGGAACAATGAGTAACGGAAAAAGAAACGAGCTGCTTCCTTAGGGAGAACAGCTCGTATTTTTGTTTCCGATAATGTGTCAAAAATTAATATTTGCCATTAACTTCTACAAACTTCATCAAATCCATATAACTTTTTGTGATACTTTATCAACCCTTCCAAAGGAGCTTTTTCTATGGTTCCGATAGTAAGTTGGTGAGAAGCAGCTACTTGTTCAAGAATTTCTCTGAAGTACCAGGCAATGGAGCCACAGAAATGGATGGGGTGATGCTGATAATCATATTGCATCAAACACCGCGTGCAAAGCGCCTCGAAGTTGGCAACGATTTGTAGATATATCCTCTCATTATAGCGATGTTCATAGATAAAAGGTGCAAAACTTGCCAAGAAACGGTTAGCATAAGGTTGACGATAGACACGTTCGATAATTTTGCCTGCATCCAAATTGAAAGTCTGTTCAAACTCCTGCTTAATTTCTTCTCCTAATAGCCCTTTGTAAAGTGCGCCAATAAAGAGCTTGCCCAATACAGATCCACTACCCTCATCTCCCAAGATAAAGCCCAATGACGAAACATTTTTCGTGATGTTTGCTCCATCATAATAGCAAGTATTAGAGCCTGTTCCTAAGATACAGGCAATGCCTGGCTCATGACTGCACAAGGCACGTGCCACCCCCAACATATCAGAATTTACCTCACATACACCTGTAATGGTCAATTTACTTTTCAATACCCGTTCCATCAAAGGAATCTTGTCGTATATACAACCTGCTCCATAGAAAAATACGTCATCTATTCTGGTGGAGGGCAGCTGAGGTACAAGTGCCGAAGCTACTTCATTGGCTAATTGCTCCTCACTCTGCTGGTAAGGGTTCATGCCTTTAGTGGAATAGTATTGCTTTTTGCCCCTATCGTCGATGAGGCACCAATCGGTCTTGGTCGATCCGCTGTCTGCTATCAGTTTCATGGAATAAGGATTGGTAAATTAAAACTATAGATCATCTTTCTTAACTAAAGCACAAGCACCAATGGTGGCGATGCAACATAGCATTATCCAGATGAAAAAGCCTGTATAGCCCATCATCTCCTGCAACCAACCTGCTATCATGCCTGGCAACATCATACCTAATGCCATAAATGCCGTACAGATGGCGTAGTGAGCAGTGGCTTGAGTACCGCGTGCATAATGAATCAAGTAAAGCATATAAGCTGTAAAACCGAAACCATAGCCAAATTGTTCAATACAAACTGCCAAAGAAACCAAGAAAATGTTCTGTGGTTGGTAGAAGCTGAGTAACACATACACCAAATTAGGGAGTACAAGGCTTAGAGCCATTGGCCATAACCACTTTCTGAGTCCACCTTTTGACGCACAAATACCACCAATAATGCCACCAATGGTTAAGCCAATGATGCCTACTGTACCATACACTATCCCTACTTCAGATGTACTCAGACCAAGTCCGCCTTTTTCTATTGGATCCAACAAAAAAGGATTGATAATCTTCACTAATTGAGCTTCAGGCAAGCGATAGAGCAACATAAAGAGGATAGCCACCCAAGCATGTCTCTTGCGGAAGAAGGAGACAAAGGTACCGAAAAACTCTCGAGCGATATTCTTAACAGTTGTATCAGCCGAGGCTTTGTCTGATATGGGCTTGGGCAGAACGAAGTGATGGTAGATGAAGAAGGCCAAGAAAAGCCCTGTCAACATGTAGAAGGTGATACTCCATGCCATGTTGATGTCCATCCGTTTTTCCAATTCACCTGCGAGTATCACCAACAAACCTTGACCTGCTATGGTAGCGATACGATAGAAGGTACTACGAATTCCAACGAAGAAGGCTTGGTTTTCTTCATTCAATGCCAATATATAATAGCCGTCGGCAGCAATATCGTGGGTAGCAGAACTGAAAGCTACTAACCAAAACATAGCCAATGACCAGGCAAAGAATGAATTGACTGGTAGGGTGAAAGCCACTCCCGCAAAGCCTGCTCCTATTAGCAATTGCATGGCAGTAATCCACCAACGTTTGGTCTTGAACAAATCGACAAACGGACTCCAAAAAGGTTTGATGACCCAAGGCAAATACAACCATGAAGTATAGAGAGCAATGTCGGTATTTGAGATGCCCAACTTCTTATACATGATGACGGATATCGTCATCACTGCCACATACGGCAGCCCCTCAGCTAAATACAATGTTGGAATCCAATTCCAACCACTTCTTCGTCCATTCTCCATTATTCATTCTCCATTAGTAAATTCTCTCCACTTTTGCACCTTGGTAGTAGTGCAAAAGTATTTCCTTATATTTAAAACCTTTCTCACCCATCACAGCAGCACCAATCTGGCAAAGACCAACACCATGTCCCCATCCTGTACCTTCGAGGGTAAATTGCTCAGGCACACTGCCTTCTCCTTGTTTCTTTACTTCGAATGCCGAACTGAACAAGTGTGATGTTGATAAAGCCTTGCGAATCTCCAACTCTTTGCCGATAATCAATGATCGCTTGCTGCCCACAATCTTCAGTCTGTAAATGCGTCCGCTGGTACCGCGAGCCAATGGCTCCAGGTCGATGATATCGCCAAAATCGATGCCAGTTTTTGCCATTATCAAATCATGCAACTCCTGCTGACTATAGGTTACTGTCCAACGGTAGAAGTCAGTAGTTTGTTGGTCGTAGTTCACCATCACCTGCCTCAGTATTTGTTGGTTGGCCATCCCACAATAAGGGTCAATTACGTTCGTCAAATAGGGGTAGTCCTTGTCCTCCCAGCATGTGCTGAATTTCTCTGTCATACCTCCGCAGCATTTCGAGAAGCGGGTGTCGCAAATCTCCCCATTATAAATCAGGATCTCGCCACGGGTCTGTTCCACCGCTTCCTTGGCTACATCGGTGGTTACTTTAGTAACGCCTTGGTAACGCTGGCAATGGTCATCGGCACACACATCATAGTGCTGATGAGCCGAACGGTTGTACCACCTTACAATCTCTTCATCATTCTCAGTGCCACACGAAGAGTTGTTGTCGTTCTTTTGCGCCGTGAGCTGAGCCAGTAACCAACTGCGTGAGATAACTGCATGCGCTTTGAGTAATTCTATCGAGGCCATCGCACTCATCTCGCTCGATATCACGCTGGTGAGATAGCGTTCTGTGCTGATGATATTGATAGCTGTTATTTTCCCCTCTTCAATGATTAGATGCAATGTTCCTTGGAAGCTTTGGTCTTCCTGCTGTTGCCAATGGAATTGCTTGCCTATCATCACGTTCTTAACCTTTATTAGGTTCTTGTCAGGTTCAATTGGGAAAAACAGCAATTCCTTAAAACTGTCTCCATTCCATTGAATCAAGCCATTATCCATATAAACACGCTGTTCCCCCTCCACGATTTTCTTCGTGGGGACAGGATTGCCTTTGGGTGCCACCACATGATAGTTGCCTTGCAATGTAAACCGAATCTCGGGGTTCGATAGCAATCCAACTTGTATCTCAGGTTCTTCCATTGAGTTCGTTTTTAAATGTTTCTATATCTGTATCTTGCCAACATACCTCATGTAGGATATGCTCTATTGTTGTTGCATTTAATCGTTCAAAGTCCTCTTCCCTAACCGTGATGAAAACACCCCCTAAATCCACAGAAGCCGGACTGATAATCATCTGCTCACCTCCCTCAGCAAAATAGCAGGAAGGGCGATGTTTCGTTCGAGGGAAGATAAAGGTAAACCATTGGCCTCCTTCATAATAAGTAAGCACATTAACCATCGGTTCACCCTCTAAGTTAGAGGGAGTTTCTGTTAGGGTGGGAGAACTTGTTTTTGTGCTGAGTACCTGCATCAACCTTTCAAACAACACAACAGCATCTTTCTTCTCATCAGCTATCATCAGCAAGGTGTTGCGAGGATCATGGATCATGAGGTGTAAGCGAGCCTTTCCTTCCACCGCCAAATGCTCACCTATACGCTCCTGCCATTGTTCCTCTATTGGCATAAACCTCCTGCTCCCAGCTTGGAAATGCATGTGGTCGGGTGCCGATGCTCCACATCTCGGACCATTAAAAAAAACGGTGAATTGGGGCATTCCTTCCGCTAAGTCCAGCATGTCGGCATATCTTCCCTGTAACTGCTGGGGTGTATGCTCGTAGGTTGGTATTGTGAGGTGTTGAGGGAAAATAGGGAAAGGATTTTCTAATATCTCATACTTTCCTTTCCAGTCTTTACTTGGTTGTGTGGGTGGCCTGTTTTCCTTACACAGAAAACAACGTCTGTGGGCTATACTGAAAGCATCTGTTTTAGCAGCAGAAGAGCGGATGCGTGCTGCATTGAATTGTACTCTGAATTCCATCTGCCCTATGCTGACAGATTTGATATGAATATGTCTATTATTGGTCTCCATTTTCCTTATTCATTCGTGCTTTCACTTCCCACGATCTTATCCTATCCTTATAAAGGTTATTGGCATTCACCTGAAAAGCATTCAATGCGGCATCCGAGTTACCACTCCACCTGCGACATAGATAAACCACCTCATACACACGCCCTATCTGATAATGTCTGCTTACCGCCAAGCCCACAGCATAATCTTCCCCATAACTTGTATTAGGGAAACCAATCTGTCTGATGGTGGGTGTGAAAAAAGCCCTTGGAGCCCCCAATCCATTGATGCGCAAAGCATTGTTCCGTCCATTCTCAGGTGTCCATTCTTTATGGTCAATAATGCCCGGAGGCAAGGTATTCAGGTCGAAATCAGTCATGCGATAAGTGCCCACCACCATAGCACATTGTTGTTCGTAGAAAGCACTCACCATAATACTCAGTGTATGCTCGTTGCTATAAAGGTCATCACTATCTAATTGAATGGCGAACTTGCCACATTCAGGATGGTGGATACCTATGTTCCAGCAACCACCGATGCCCAAGTCACTACGCTCTGGCACCACATGTATCACTCGCTTATCGACTGCCAATTGATCGATAACCTCTGAAGTGCCATCTGTGGAGTGGTTATCCACTACAATCACATTGAAAGGGAAATCAGTCTTTTGACATAGCACCGACTTGATGGCATCCTCAATAGTCTTCACACGGTTCTTGACAGGGATAATCACTGATGCTTCATAGACAAAATGCTCCTTGTCAAAGTTCACCGACTTAAATTGAGGCTTCAAATAAGCCCCTATCTCTTTCAGATGCTCCGTGCAAGCTTGTTCCATCTCAATTTGTCGTTCTCTATTGCGTGGATCCACATAGTCAAACTGCTTCTGTCCACTCAGGCGTATGTCCTTCTCCTGCTCCGTATAAAGATATTCATTGATATGCACGAATTCATAACGTTGCGACAGCTTCAGCCTCAAGTCATAGAAGCCAGCATATCGGTAGTCGTCTTTCATGCGACTTGCCGCCTCTTTCAGAGCGGATGTACGAATCATTACTACCGCACCAAAGTCGAAGTCATCACGCAGTGACCCCATTTGATAGTCAATCACAGGCGCTTGCTCCCATTGTCCGTTCTTGATGACATACCTGTCGGCATACACCATAGCGGCCCCAGTAGCCTCCATCACCTGTTTCATACGTTCTTGGGAAAGGTATCCCCACACTACCTCCGTATCCTTGATATACAGTAAGGTAGTCTCTCCCATAGCCTCCTCAGCTATTCTCCTCACCTCTGCCGAATTCACATTATTATATTGCATCTATGTTCTATAATTATTTATCTTTCATTTTTTCTTAATCAAGCAAAGTCCTACGAACGTAAAGACAGCATTCAAAATCAGAATCTCGTAACTGAACTGATAGCCATTGAACCATTGCACCGAGTTTTTATCCAATATAAAGCATAACAGCGGTGCCACGATGGCCACTATCGGTATCAGTCTGTCGCGCACCTTCCACTTGGTCAGTATGCCAAAAGCAAACATACCCAAGATAGGACCATAGGTATAGCTGGCCAGGATATACACTGCATCAATCACACTTGTATTGTTCAGTAAGTTGAACACCAAGATACTGAAGCCCATCACTGCCGCCATACCAATATGCACCCATTGTCTGGTTTGCTTCACCTCATCCTCCCCCTTGCCTTTGATGCCTAAGATATCGACAGTAAACGAGGTGGTCAATGCTGTCAGCGCCGATCCAGCAGCCGAATAGGCCGCAGCCGTAAGTCCTATCACGAATAAGATGCCAACGATGATAGGTAGATAGCCCCCTGTTGCCACGATGGTAAACAGTGTATCGCTTTTCTCCACCACAATGCCTTGACGGTCCACAAAGATGTATAGCAATGCCCCAAGCATCAAGAAGATAGATATCACCGCAAACTGCAGCACCATACTCACTATCATGTTCATCTGACTCTCTTTCGAGTTGCGGCAACTTAGGTTACGTTGCATCATGTCTTGATCAAGACCGTTCATGGCTATCTGTGTAAACACCCCTGCCAGAAACTGCTTCCAGAAGAACTGTTTACTGTTTATGTCGTCAAAGAAGAATATACGACTGTATTTCTCATCTTCAATGGCCGTCATCATTGTCCCCAAGTCCATGCCCAGCTCTTTTGCGATAAACCATATGCAGAGCACCACCGATACGATGAGGCAAAGCGTTTTCAGAGAGTCAGTCCAGATAAGGCTCTTCACCCCACCTTTGTAAGTATAGAGCCATACAATCAATATCGACACCACCACATTTAGTAAGAAAGGCAGGTGTAATGGCTCAAAGATAAGCAGCTGGAATGTAAGACATACCAAATACAGGCGCACCGCAGCCCCCAACATTTTAGAGATAAAGAAGAACCATGCGCCAGTGTGGTACGAGCTGATGCCCAACCGTTGTTCTAAGAACTGATATACGCTAACCAGCTGCATTCGATAAAACAGCGGTGTCAATACCAGTGCAATCACCAATTGTCCGGCCATAAATCCCATGATGAGCTGCAGATAGCCAAACTGTGAAGCTCCCACCATGCCAGGCACAGACACATAGGTCACACCCGAGATACTGGCCCCGATCATGGCACACGCTACCATATACCATTTCGACTGCTTGCCCCCTTGGAAGAAACCAGCATTGTCCGCCTTTCTTCCAGCCCAGTAGGAAACGCCGAACAACACGGCAAAGTAGGCCAATACTGTGATGATAACAATTATAGGAGTCATGATCAACTTATACTATACGCATATATTTCTTTTTGAACAGAGCGTAGAAGCAGCCGTCAATACAATCTATTTTTTCGTACGCATCGCTACTCTCATACACTACTTTGTGCATATTATCACAAATAACGAAGAAAGTTTCCCCTCGTTTTACAGACACATTTTCAACCAGGAAAGCAGGAATTGCCAAATAGTCCACCTTCTTAATAATACCCATCTCTTTTACATCAAGCTTAAACTCGCTGACGACAGCTTCCACGCACACCCATTTACAAGTAGGTGACTCATAAGCAATAAGCATCCCGTCTTTTGTAACGATCTTTGTCACGTCGTAATTGTCTTGGTCTAAAACTTTCACTAATGCTCTAAGTTGTTCTCTCATAACATTTCTCCTCTATGTTTTTTAAGTGAAATAAAGGTATTGATACCCTTGCAAAGATAGTGTAAGTTAAAAATAAAAACAAGTGAGATGGGGTAAATTCTTATGTTGTGACAGTGCCTGTATTATATCCCTCTCTCTGCCCAGTCGCCTCGGTCAAGGTTACGATAACCGATGGCTTCGGCAATGTGTTGGCTCTGCACTTGTTCATAACCAGCCAAGTCAGCTATGGTTCTGGCTACCTTAAGAATACGGTCATAAGCCCTTGCACTGAGGTTTAGTCTCTGCATGGCAGTGCGGAGCAGCATCAGTCCGTTGGTATCGGGTTGAGCATACGTTTGAAGGAGCTTGGGTGTCATTTGGGCATTGCAATGTACATGAGATATGTTCTTATAACGTTCTTCTTGAATCTTTCGTGCATTGATTACTCGCTTGCGTATCACAGAACTCGGCTCTCCTTTGCGTTGGGAAGAAAGCTCTTCGAAAGGGACGGGGGTAACTTCAATCTGAAGATCGATGCGGTCCATCAATGGCCCTGATATGCGACTCATGTATTTCAACACTTGACCTGGTGAACAAACACAAGGGTGGGTAGGATGATTATAATAGCCACATGGACAAGGATTCATGGCTGCCACAAACATAAAACTTGCTGGATAATCTACTTGGTTGCGAACCCTGCTAATGCTGATGTGCCGGTCTTCCAACGGTTGTCTGAGCACTTCCAGCACATCTCTTCTGAACTCAGGCAGTTCATCGAGGAAAAGAATGCCATTATGAGCCAGACTGATCTCTCCTGGAAGCGGATAACTGCCACCTCCTGTCATTGCAACAGTAGAGATAGTATGATGTGGATTGCGGAATGGCCGATGGTAGATGAGGCCTCCTTCTTTGTTCAATTTACCGGCTACCGAATGTATCTTGGTGGTTTCCAGACTCTCGGCTAATGACAAAGGGGGCAGGATGGTTGGCAATCGCTTGGCCAACATTGACTTACCACTACCAGGGCTGCCCACAAGCAATAAGTTGTGACTTCCTGCTGCTGCTATCTCCATAGCTCGTTTCACATTTTCCTGTCCTTTCACATCAGAAAAGTCAGTCTCGAATTCATCCTGATGACTATAGAAATCCTCTCGGGTGTTTATTATTGTTGGCGATATGCTTTTCTCATTACCATTGAAAAACTCAACCACCTGACTTAAGTTCTCTGCTCCTAATACAATGAGATTATTCACTACAGCTGCCTCACGGGCGTTCTCATGTGGAAGGATAATACCCTTAAAACCCAGTTCACGGGCCATAATGGCTATAGGCAAGGCACCGCGTATGGGCATCAATCTGCCATCAAGGCCCATCTCCCCCATCAGCATATAGTCGTCAAGCAGTTGGTGAGGTAATATTCCCGTTGATGTAAGAATGCCCAAAGACAGGGGTAAGTCGTAGGCAGAGCCTTCCTTGCGAATATCGGCAGGAGCCATGTTTACCAATATATCCGAAACAGGAATGTTAATTCCCAGAACATTAAAAGCCGCAAACACTCGTTGTTGGCTTTCTCTTACAGCTGAATCGGGGAGGCCTACTAATGAAAAACTACAGCCTTTTAGGCTATTAACTTCGATAGTAATCAGCGTTGCATCTATGCCTTGTAGGGCAGCGGCGTAAACTTTTGTCAACATAATTGCTATGAATGATTTTAGTTTGTATAATTAATATTATTTCTTTTTCTCTTTCTCTTTTTCTTTCTTCTCCTTCAGTTCCTTCATCTTGTCCTCTATCTGCTCACGCGTCAGGTTGTAGGCTGCTATCTTGCCATCGGGTGAGATAAGGATATTGGTAGGCAGGTTGCGGAGGTCAAGTAATTTGGCAGGTTCGGTGAGCCAGCCTCTGCCATCGCAGCTCTGATACCACTCCAGTGTGTCTTTACGAACGGCTTCACGCCAAGCCTTGCGGTCGATGTCGAGCGAGATGCCCCAGAGCACAAAATCGTCTATCTTCTCTTTTTTCAACTCTTGATAGACGGGCTTGTAGAGCGTTCGGTTCTGACGTTGACTGTTTTGGTTCCATGTGGCCCAAAAATTGATGAGCAACCATTTTTTTGTAAAGTCGGCACGAGAGACATAACTGTTGTTGATGTCCCTGAGACGGAAATAGGTCACAGCAGAACCTGTGTCGGCACGAGCCTCTTTTTCTAAGCGGTCGGTGATAGAAAGGTATTGCAGGTGGTGTTTCAGCTCGTCGTCTAACTTCTCCAACAGGGGCTTCACTAACTGTCTGTCTGCGGTAGAAGCACCGAGCAGGTAACGGTTGATGAGGTAGAAGCCAACAGTTGAGGTGGGGTGGTGGGTGATAAAGGTATCTACCAAGGCAAGTGTCAGCGTGGTGTCGTGGGCAGTTGTGAACTGTGTAAGCAGGTGGTTCTCGCCCTTGTCTTCTATCTGCAGGCGTTGCAGATGGGTGGTGTCACCCTTAATGGTTATGGTGCTGCGCTTGTTGAGGTAGAGAGGAACTGTGCTGCCATCCTTGAACAACAACCATGTCTGCGCCAGGGTATCGACGGTGATGAATCGGCTGAACTTACCTTTTTTGACGTAGATGGTATCTACCCTGTCGAACATCTGGTCAGCACCATAGACTATCAAGGTGTCGTTTCCCAAACCCTTGATGGTACCCTTCACCAGAGCACGGTCACCCTGCTCCTCTCCGCAGGCCATGCAGAGGAAGAAAACCAACATCAGGTAGAACGGCAAGTGTTTCATCTAAGGCTTCTGAAATTTGATCGTCAAAGTAACGTTTTTTTCTGCTAACCACCAAAGCTAAAAATCTTTTTTTATAAATTTGTAACGAAAATACTATCAACGACAGCTAAATGAAAAAGATAAAAGGATTCTGGTTACTGGCAACGGTGTGGTGATGAACACCGACCGCTGGTACGAACTCTACAATGTACAATGGGGTGACCACCTCTATCTACACCCCGAGAATCGCACACACCTCTGGTAATAAATTCACAGCAGAAATAATAAATATTTTTTGTTCGCTTTGCTAGTTTGAAAAAAAAGTATTACTTTACAACCGGATGGCTAACAAGGTGTTGGCAATTTATAACTTTACAATTCAAGATTATGGAAGAGCAGAACAACAACAAGCGCGCGCTGAGCATTGAGCTCAACGACAACGTGAAGAAAGTATCCATCACTGGCGTGAACAGCGATGAGAAAGTAGTTATGCGCCAGGAGCTTGACGAGGATGAGCTGGATATGGTGACAGGTGGCGTTAGTTTTACTAAAGTAGATGCAGTAAATGATTTAGGTGCAATGGATTTCTCCCACGGCACAGCATGTGGAAGTGATGGTTGGTGGCAAAGAGGTAATAATGAATTAAATCCAGTTCAATTTCATGCTTATGGTGGAGGGGATCTGTTTCATTGAGTAACAGCATTTTTACAATTCTTTCTTTTACTATCATTATGGAAAACAAAGATAAACGCGTGTTGAGGGTGGAACTCGACAACGAAGTGAAGAAGGTATCCATCACTGGCATGAACAGCGACGAGAAAGTGGTGATGAGGAAGGAACTCAGTGAGGATGAGCTGGACACGGTGGCTGGTGGTGGGGGATTTTGTAACGCATTTAGATTACCTCTGGAGTATGACGATTATTTCGCTGGGATAACTGTATGTCCAAGGAAAAAATAGCCTCACAACACGCCTGTTTCTCAAGGGAGACGGAACGCGAATGGGTGGAAGGATTATCTTTGGCTGGGGTACAGCAGACAGGCATCCGGGCTTGATATGAACTTGAATATAAAATAACTAAGGAATATGGAAAAAGGTAATGATAAACGCGTGTTGAGTTCTACCCTCAACACCCTTTTTCCATTCTTGTTTTCCATATTCATTATTATTAGTTAATATTGCCAAAGTAAAAGCTAAAAAAAGAGGGCGCTTTGTTCTTTGTGCGCCCTCCTTTTTCTATCATGAGTCAATGAGTTATCTTACAATAGCTGCAAAATCGGCATTGGTGAAATACTTGCTGAACTCCAAGTCAGCTGCTGCCTGCTGTTTCAGCGATGGCTGCTTACTGATGGCCTCACGCAGATGAGTGGTGACCATGTTGAGGTTGTTGGTACGAGCACCGACGATGGCTTTCAGGTAAGAAGTGTAGGCATCCGGACGTTGAACGGCGTCGAGCGTGGTACGGGCCTTGTTATAGTCCTTGGCCAAAATCTGAGCCAGTGCGGCACTATTGGTCTTGGCATCGCCAAAGGCATTCACGGCGCGGTCATATTGTCCTTGTGCCACATAGAGGTTACCCATGGTTTCACTCAGCTCATTCGCACCCGATGCCTTGCCCAGGTACTGCTCAGCTGCTGCCTTGTCGCCTTTGGCGAGGGCAACCAGTGCCAGGTTGTTGTTCACCTCGGGGGCATCCTTCTTGCTGAGGGCTTGTTTGAACAGACCCTCTGCCTTGTTCAGGTCACCAGCCTCATAGGCCAGCTTACCCAAGTTGTTGAAGGCACGGTAATCGTTGGGGAATAACCTTGATGCCTGGGTGTAGATGGCTTCCTGCTCGGCAGCATCGTTGGTGAGCGTTGCGGCATAGAGCAACTCTTCGTTGTTCAGCTCACGGGCATTGTTGCGTGCCAGCGTACTGATCTCCTCGTCGCTCTTACCAATAATCTCGTAGTTGAGGGTCAGGCGTGAACGGCGAAGTTGTGGAAGGATATCATCGGCCAGGGTGCGATAGACGGTAGAGATGTTCTTGATTTCACGTTCGCGCTCCTCGGGGTCGGAATACATCGACAGCACACGCAGGATCAAGTCTTTGTCCTGGATGTTCGACTTCGATACGAGCTCCTGGAAGCCTTCCCAGTCCTGTGCGGTGTAGCGGGTGTCAATGTCGGCATTGATATTGCTCTTCTTCAGGTTCTTCTCAATCAGCGATGCGGTGTTGTCCTGACGCTTCTCTGCCAGTCCTCTGTTCAGGCTTACGCCACCATCGGGAGATGCATATGAAGATATCTCGATGTTGCTGATACGCTGGTTGGAGGTAGCATTCACATCCTTCACCTCGTTGGTAAAGTTATTGGCAGCTCCCATCTGGTTAGAGCGGATGTTAGCCTGCTGAATCAGGAACATAATCTGCTCCTCACGCTTGTCCTTGATAATACGCTGGAATGCATCGGCACCCAGCGAAACATTGGCATTCTCTATGGTCTTGCCCACCAACTCCGAGGTGGCAATCACACCATCGGCCACCTTGACTGAGGGGATGCTCATTACCTTGTTGCCCAAGCGTACCAGAAAGTCTAGGTAGAGTTCGCTCTTAGCCATCTCAGGACGGTAGTCGAATGAGGTGCGAAGCGTATAGTTGCCTCCCATCTGGTAGTTGATGGTCTGGTAGTTAGCCTCCACCTTCTCGCCCTGGAAGGTAGCTGTCTGTCCCTTGGCTTCGCCACCTTGCCAGCGCAATACGGGAGTGACCTCGACGATGGCTTTCTTATTGAAGTATTTCTCAGGGAACTTACCGTTGATGGTAGCAGGCACTTGTCCGCCTACAGCTTCGAGTACCTGTGGCGTCACGGTGAAGTATTCGGGTGAAAGCTCACCCATCTTGCTGGCACATGATGTGAGCACAGCCAGCAGTGTTACTACTAATGATAATTGTACTTTTCTCATAATTATTGTCTGTTTTTTTATTGTACAAGCGCAAAGATAATCAACAAAAGTGTAAATAGTACACATATTGTCATATTTTATGGGTGATTAACTTTATTTTTTTCTGCGTAACTGATGTTGCGGGGGTGATGACCAATAATTTCTGCCCGCAGCATAGAGCGGTCGATGTGGGTATAAATCTCTGTGGTAGCGATAGATTCATGCCCCATCATGGCCTGTATGGCTCGCAGGTTGGCACCTCCCTCTAACAAGTGGGTGGCAAACGAATGACGGAAGGTGTGCGGACTGATGGTTTTCTTGATGCCTGCCTTTTCTGCCAGCTCCTTGATGAGGTGAAACACCATGATGCGGGAGATGTTCTTGCCCCAACGAGCCAGGAAGACAAAATCTTCGTAGCCTTCCTTGATCTTGCCGCCGATACGGTCTTCGAGCCACCGGCTGATTTCTTGGATGGCTCGCTGACTGATGGGTACGAGCCGTTGTTTATTGCCCTTACCCTCCACCTTGATGAAACCCTCATCGAGGTATAGATCCGACAACTTGAGGTTGCACAGCTCACTCACTCGCAGTCCGCAACTATAGAGCGTTTCCAGAATGGCGCGGTTGCGTTGCCCTTCGTTCTTGCTCATGTCCACCATGTCAATGATGCGGTCAATCTCCTCTACGGTCAGCACTTCGGGCAACTTAAACCCTATCTTGGGTCCCTCTAACAACTCGGCTGGGTCGTCATTGCGGTAGTCGGCAATGACCAGAAATTTGAAAAAAGACTTCACCCCACTCAGGATGCGAGCTTGCGAACGAGGGTGAATACCCACGTCATGCAGTCCTGCCATAAAGTGCTGCAGGTTCTCCAGCGTCACCTCCAAAGGGTCAATCTCTGCCGTGTCGAGGTAGTGCAGCAGCTTCTCCAAGTCGGTCAGATAGGCATCATACGTGTTGGGCGACAGGTTTTTCTCCAACTTCAGGTATTGGGTATATTCCTTGATAATGGCGCTCCTGCCACGAATGTTCTTTGGTATGATTGCGTTTTTTTTCAAAATATTGCACTATCTTTAAATAACATAGGCTGCGCCTCAACATAAAAAATAAACGAGTTTATTTTGTTCTGTTTTCGGCTTGCACTATCTTTGCAGCAAAGATATAAAATAAATTGGTATGAAAATACAAATTATCAACGGACCTAACATAAATTTGTTAGGCAAGCGTGAACCGGGCATCTATGGCAATCAGTCGTTCGAGGACTACCTGCTGACATTGAAGCAGCGTTATCCCGATGTGGAGATAGCTTATTATCAGTCGAATTGTGAGGGCAACCTTATTGACAAACTGCAAGAGGTGGGCTTCGATGTCGATGGCATCATCTTGAATGCAGGAGCCTATACTCATACCTCTATCGCGCTGCAAGATGCTATCCGTGCCATCAAAGCGCCTGTGGTTGAGGTGCATATCAGCAATGTACATGCTCGTGAGGAATTCCGCCATAAGTCCATGATCTCTTGTGCCTGCAAGGGTGTCATCTTAGGATTCGGGCTTGATTCTTACCGACTTGCTCTCGAAGCATTGATGAATGTATAATGGAGATGGAAGAATATATCCTGCATCATATTGATCCAGAAGGAGATTATTTGAACAAGCTGTATAGGGAAACCCATTTGCAGCTGCTCTACCCCCACATGGTGTCAGGTCATTTGCAAGGTCGCATCCTGAAGATGCTGACGCATATGGTGAACCCTAAGAATGTGCTGGAAATAGGTACCTATAGTGGGTATTCTGCTCTTTGTATGGCAGAAGGTTTGCCCAAGGACGGAAAGATTTATACCATTGAGATTAACGATGAGCAGGAGGAATTCACCCGCCCGTGGTTCGACAACTCCCCTTATGCCCACCAGATTGAGTTCATCATTGGCGATGCCCTACAGGTAGTCCCTACGTTAGGTGTGACCTTCGACATGGCTTTCGTGGATGGCGACAAGCGTCGCTACCTCGATTTCTATGAGTTGGTGATGGCTCATCTTCGTCCAGGTGGCTATATTCTGGCCGACAATACCTTATGGGGTGGTCATGTTACCGATGAACATGTACGCGAGAGCGACCTTCAGACGCAGGGCATCCTGCATTTCAATGATTTT
>OMSH01000174.1 GCA_900313715.1 uncultured Prevotellaceae bacterium | reverse complement strand
GTCTCTTCCGGACGATTGTAGTAACCTTGCATGATGTTGGGACCTTTGGCGCATACTTCACCGTTTTCAATCTTACATTGCATCTCAGACGAAGGAATGCCTACACAATTAGGTACTTGGTCGCCAGGACGGGTAAAAGCAATCATAGGAGCTGCCTCGGTCATACCATAACCTTCGAGCATCTCGAAGCCCAAAGTCTGTAAACCTAACAGTATTTCTTTATCTAAGGCGGCACCACCACTAACCATGAATTCGATGTGTCCGCCCAACTTCTGATGTACCGCCTTAAAGATGAAGCGAGAGAATGACTTGCTTTTCATTGTGGCACAGATGTTAAAGAGTCCACGGGTAACGAAACTCGCATCAATTTTTTTCTTTATTCCTCCGTAGAGTGTTTGCCATAATCTGGGCACGCCTACCATGATGGCAATCTTCCCTCTTTCCAGGGTGTCGATAATATCAGGCCCAGACATAGAATGGCAGATAGCTACACCTCCACCAATATAAAATGGAATGATGACGGTTCCTACTAATGGTAACACATGATGCAAAGGCAAAAGAATCAGGGTTCTGCGCTCATCGCTGAAAATAGGTACCTCGTCATAAACGGCACGCTTGTTGGTCAATATGTTTTGATACGAGAGCATCACACCCTTAGGTGAACCCGTAGTTCCAGAAGTGTATATAATAAGGGCAGTGTCTTTTTCATCCAAATAGTTCACTTGTGCCTTCTCCTCGTTTACTTCTACACGTTCGTAGTTCTCAATGAGGTGGATGTCAACTGTTTGTCCTGCTTCTTCCAAGGCAGCCTTCACAACGTCTAACTTCTGACCTGTTGTCCAAATGCAAACAGGATGACAATCATTGATGATATAAGCCACATCGCTGACAGTTGAGGATGCATCTACTGGCACAGCTATGCCGTGATTTGCCCATATAGAATAGAAGGCATAAATCCATCCCTCTCGGTTTTCAGCAAAAATAAGTGTTCTTTCTTTAGGTTGTTTTGGGGTGAAATGACTATACAGCGTAATACGCTGAAGCATTTCGGAATAATAGATTTTGCGCTCGCCAATTATAATGGCAATTATGTTTGAATCTTTAATCATAACTTTTAGTTAGATATATTAGTGAATGAGTAAGGGGCATCGGCTTCAGCTATGCCTCGTTTAGTATTTGGTTCCGCTGTCATTGACATCTCAATCTTTGCGCCTCGCATCAGGTCGTTGTGAGTGAGATAGTTATGCTGGTAGTCTTTCCCATTGAACTGCATGTTGTCGATAAACTTATTCGTGTCGGAGCAAGCAGGGGCATTGATTTCTACTATGTTACCATTCTCCAAATGCAATTTTACATTCTTGAAATAGGGTGTGCCCAAAACATATTGTCCACTGCCTGGACATACAGGATAGAAGCCCAAAGCAGAGAATACATACCAAGCCGAGGTTTGTCCGTTGTCCTCGTCACCGCAATAGCCATCAGGAGCTGCAGAGTAAAGTTTATCCATGACCTCACGAATCCAATACTGTGCCTTCCAAGGTTCACCAGCATAGTCGTAGAGGTAAATCATGTGCTGAATAGGTTGATTGCCGTGCGCATAGTTACCCATATTCATAATCTGCATTTCACGAATCTCGTGGATAGGGAACCCATAGTAACTGTCGTCAAAAATAGGTGGTACAGAGAATACGCTGTCCATCATCTGGGTAAACTCCTGCTTACCACCCATAAGGTTAATCAAACCTTGTGGATCGTGGAAGACTGACCAAGTATAGTGCCAACTATTGCCCTCTGTGAAGGCATCACCCCATTTCAAAGGGTTGAACGGACTTTGGAAGGTTCCGTCTTCATTCTTGCCACGCATCAGCTTGCTTTCCTCGTCAAACAGGTTACGATAATTCATAGCCCTTTGGGCATAAACACTAATCTCGTTTTCTGGTTTACCTAATGCCTTGCCCAACTGATAAATGCACCAGTCGTCGTAAGCATATTCCAATGTGCGGGCAGCACTTTCATTGATGCCCACGTTGTAAGGCACATAGCCCAAACTGTTATAATACTCCACACCCTTTCTTCCTGTAGAACCTATGGTAGGATGCGCGTGCTTGGCACCGTGTGTTACTGCTTCCCACAAAGTCTCGATGTCATAGCCGCGCAAACCTTTTAGGTAAGCATCTGCCACCACAGAAGCTGAGTTATTGCCTACCATGCAGTTTCGATGTCCTGGACTTGCCCATTCTGGGAGGAAACCACTTTCTTTATAAGCATTTGCCAATCCCTCCTGCATCTTGACATTCATGCTGGGATACATCAGGTTGAGGAAAGGAAACAGGCAACGGAAGGTGTCCCAGAAGCCAGTATCAGTAAACATATAACCCGGCAACACTTCTCCATTATACGGACTGTAGTGTACGGGCTTTCCATCAGCATCTATCTCATAGAGACTGCGTGGGAACAATACCGAGCGATAAAGACAGCTGTAGAATGTGCGCAGGTGATCAATATTATTATCGTTCACTTCTATCTTTCCTAATGTCTCGTTCCAGGTGGCTTTAGCCTCTGCACATACAGCCTCAAAACTGCGGTTACCTATTTCCTGCAGGTTCCTTTCTGCCTGTTCGTAGCTGATGAAAGAGGAGGCAACACGGGCTTCCACCACTTCGCCACGATGGGTAGAGAATCCTAGGATGGCTCCTGCATGGTTAGCTTCTGCCTCAGTAATTCCACCCTTGATATTTTGGTCGGCTACCACAGATACTTGTGAGAATGGTTTGCTGAACTTTATCACGAAATAGTTCTTGAAATTCTCAGGTACCCCTCCGCTATTACGGGTGGTATAGCCAATAATTTTCTGCTCATCAGGCAATATCTGGATAGATGAACCTCTGTCGAATGCATCGACAACAACTGATGAAAACTCATTCTCAGGGAAGGTGAATCGGAACACAGCAGCACGCTCAGTTGGTGTGATTTCAGTCGTGATGTCATAGTCAGCCAAATACACCTTGTAGTAGTAGGGTGTTGCTGTTTCTGCCTTATGTGAAAACCAGCTGGCACGTTCTTCCTCATCGAAGACAGTCTTGCCTGTAACTGGCATCAGACTAAACTGACCGTAGTCATTGATCCACGGACTGGGTTGGTGGGTTTGCTTGAAACCACGAATCTTGTCGGCATCATAGACATACGCCCATCCGTCACCCATCTTGCCTGTCTGTGGCGTCCAAAAGTTCATGCCCCAGGGCAGAGCTATAGCGGGGTAGGTGTTACCTGTTGAGAGGGTATATTTGGAGTGGGTACCAACAAGGGTACTCACATAATCAACAGGTGTCTGTGACTCAAAAGTCGTTTCCTGTGTTTGCTGACAAGCCATCAGGCAAAGCACAGATAATAATGATAGGAGTTTTTTCATATCGTAATGGTTGTTTAAAGGTATGTTCTAAAAATGTAATAATATATCATTCTGTATAGGAAACTTAATGCAATGGTAATTACAAAAGTATAACCGCACATATACACTACGAAGCGGAAGATGCTGTTTTTCCAAGTAAGGTCGTAAAGTTGCTTGAAATCCCATATCAGCAGTATACCCATTGGTATGCCGAACAAGGCAGTTGTATTGTAAGTGCCTGTTACAAGCATCAATATCAACTGGGCTATGATAAGCTGTGAGGCTAAATACACGAACATGATGATGCGCTCTGCTGCATTTTGAGTTTTCCCGATGGGTGTTTTGCGGAAACTACGCCAAGTACAGAACAAGAAGATTGGCAGCATTATTAGCATGCCCATAGGAGCATTATTGGAAATATAGCTTGAAATTATCCCATATATAGAACCTAACACAGTTCCATCGCCCAGATACTCTTCTCTTAACGAGTTCACATCACGCATCATTTCCCCCTGAGCTCTCATATAGTCCTCTCTGGCTTTCTCAATTTGCTCCCTGTCTTCAGGATGCATTTCACTCCAATGGTTGAATCGTTGCATCATCTCATCGGTGGCTTCATTGCCAATGCCTAATGCACTGATATCTCCCCCTAAACGAATGCTGTCCTGAATGGCTCGCATCTCTATCGTTAGTATGCTGTCTTGCAGTGTTTTTATTTGATCAAATAATTCTTTTGATTCTGGTACTAATGCTATCTCTTTCAGACGAGTTATCTGTGAGTTGATAGTGTTATAGTTCACAACCTCTTCTCTTAGGAACATTGAAGGGAATACTAGTCTTACCAAAATGGCACTGATGGCACAGATGATGAAGAATAGTTTGAACGGACGGAAATAATGGGCACGCTTGCCACTAATATAGTCGCGAATCATATAACCTGGTCGCCAAAAAAGCTCAATGATGGTGTGCAGGAATCCGCTTTCGATGTCGGTGAAATCGCTCACCACATTGTGCAGCAAATTACTCATTGTAAAACGATGAGAGTCCTGGCTTTGCCCGCATCGTGGACAGTAGTTACCTTTATAGTTTTCTCCGCAGCTCATGCAGTGATGAGACTGCATGGTGTCATGCGGTCTCTCTCTTCCACGTATCTGCTTGAGGTGTACGGCACGTTGCCAAATACGGAACCAGAGCCACCAACTTCCACTATTTTGATGACGAGTCTGACTCATGTCCTTCTATTGACGCTCAATTTTGAGCAATGCTCCTGTCACAGTGTCAAACTGTACTTTAGTCACAGTATTTCTGTTGAATAGCTGTGCCGACAGGTATTCACGTGAGCCAAACTGTGTAAAAGACATCTCTGAATTAATAATGTCCTTATGGTTGAAGGTAAGCTTTACATCAGCCTTTCCTGGTACATTGTAGGCCACACCCTCAATGGCTGTCTTGCTACCGTTATTCAGTATGCTGACAATCGATTTTCTCGTTTTCCCATCAGCCTCAACAGGTGGCTCAGGAATCAGGTTTTTGTTCACGATGCTCAACTCAACAGGTTCGCCAGACAGGTCGTCAGCATCCACAAACCCCAGTTTCTTTGAGAAGCGGAACACCACTTTATTATTCATATTCTCAGGTGTAACCTTAGTCGAGAAATGTATTGTTTCATTCTCTACCTTGCCCTCGAACATTTGTATCATAGCCTTTTCCTGCTTGTTGAGATTGTCCAGCATGATTTGCAATTGAGCGCCATCCTTTGGCAGGTTGTCTGCCTCTCCTCTCAGCAAAGCGTTTTTACTTTCACGAATGCTATAGATCTCGCGAGCAACTAATTCCGCCATCTTGGCGGTTGAGTTGGCTACCAATATCTCTTCTGTTAAGAACGAACGTGGATCTGGTAAAATTTCTTCTTCCTGTTGTTTAACCTGTTGCTGAGCAGCCTTTTGGTCACCCACGAAAGGAAGGTTGATGGAACGAACGATACCATCGGCAGTGAGTTCCATTAATGGGGCAGTGGTGCGGTCTTTCATCTCTACAAAATAGATGTTTGTAGGATCAGGAACGCCCACAATATTTAACTTCACCTCATCCAATGTCCATGTGGTTTCGGCTTCCAGCTTCACGCCACTCAGGCGCAGGTAGCGTTCAGCATACTGGCTGAACTGTCCTGGTTCGTAGTGCTGTCGTGTAGCTTTGGCCTCAATCGCGATTTCTGTCTGAGGCAGTATGTAGGTCACGCCAAATTTCTTACCAAAAGTAACGCCTGGAGTTACTTCTGTTTGGCTATAGACCATATTGAAAGCAGAAAATTGAAAATTAAAATAAATTAAGGCAACAATAACCTTATAAATAGTTCTTTTCATAATTTCTAAATATTGTTTTTACGTCATTATAAAGGTCAATGGTTATTTGGCGAAAATGATGCATACTGGCATGCTGAGTTGGATGTCACGCTGGGTGTTCGTCAGCAAGCCTGTTTGCAAATCGCGTTCAAATATCTCAATCTTGTTGTCGTTCATATCAGCCACCAATATATACTTTCCATTGGGGGTGATGTTGAAATTGCGAGGATGCTTACCCGTTGGCTGATACCCCACCTTCTCCAACAAACCTGTTACCGTATCCACCTTGAAGATGGCCAGTCCGTCTTCTTTATTACGCACGCTGGCATACAAGAACTTTCCATCGGGCGAGAGATGAATGTCTGCTGCATGACGGTCGGCCTGCGGATGGGTTTCAATGGTTTGAATCACTTGCATGTTCCCCTCGTTATAGCTGCATACAGTTACAGCTTCACTTAATTCACTAATTATATATACATATTTGCCATCATGACTGAAGATAATGTGTCGAGGACCAGAATCTGCAGTAATAGGTGTGTTCTCTAATTTCAGGTGAGGCTTTGATGAGGCAGATTCCACGTCAAAGTGCAAGATGCGGTCGGCGCTGAAGTCGGTGGCCAACAGTTGTTTGCCATCAGGACTGAAGACTGTGCAATGCACGTGGGGCGTCTCCTGCCGACTCATGTCAGGACCTCCGATGTTGCCACAGAAGATTGTATCGACAGGCTCCAGCGAACCGTCATAATGCAGTGGGAATACTGACATACTGCCCCCTGAGTAGTTGGCAGTGGTTACTATTTTTCCGTTGGTGGCCACGTAGCAGGGATCTTCACCATAGGTCAACTGACTGTTCATCAGCTCTGCCTTACCGCTTTCCTTGTCGAACTTGAATGCCGACACTGAAGCCGTTTCGTCATGTTGCTCACTCACCACATACATCACCTGCTGGTTGGCAGAGAGGGTGAGGTAGGAGGGGTTCTCCATTGGTATCACCTCCAAAGATTTTGCTGTTCCGTTCTCTTGGTCAAACTTATATGTATAGATGCCTTCACTACCAGCATGGGTATAAGTACCTATAATCATGGTCAGTTCATCAGACTTTGGAGAGGTGCTACATGCCGATACACCAATAGCCAATGATATAGCAAATAATAAATCCTTCATATTACTCAATTAATATTTATTCTGCAAATATACTATATGTGGCATACATGAGCAAATCTTAGCAATGTTCTTGTATAGTTGGAACAAGCTATTTGCCATCCAGTCTTTCTCAGTATTATATATAAAAAAGGGTTGATGCATTGTTAAGGCACAGCCTATGTTAAATTACACACATAAATACAAACCTGCAGCAATAGCGCCACCAATGACAGGACCAACACCAGGAACCCAAGCATAACTCCAGTCGCTGTTTCGCTTACCCTTGATAGGCAGGATGAAATGAGCAAAACGAGGAGCTAGATCTCGAGCAGGATTGATGGCATAGCCAGTGGTTCCACCCAACGACATACCTATGGCCACAATCAGGAAAGTAACAGGGAAAGCACCCAAACTACCCATGCCCAGCTCAGGGGTATTACCCGCATTGCCAATCGCAAGGATGACATATACCAGTACAAAAGTACCAATTACCTCACTCAACAGGTTGCGCCATTTGTTTCTGATGGCTGGTATGGTGCAGAAAGAGCCTAACTTCACATCTGCATCAGGCGTAGCATCGTAGTGGTCCTTGAAATAGATATATACCAATACAGCTCCTACAAAGCCTCCCAGCATCTGGGCAATGATATAAGGCACTACCAAGTTCCAGTCGAAAGTGCCTGCCAATGCCAAACCTATGGATACCGCGGGGTTAAGGTGAGCTCCTGTGTAAGGGCCTGCAATAAAGACACCACACATCACAGCCAAACCCCAGGCGAAGGTTACTACCACCCAGCCAGCTCCTTTTGCCTTTGACTTCTCCAAACTGACGTTGGCACATACGCCATCGCCCATCAAAATCAGTATCATGGTTCCTAAGAACTCGAAAATCATTTTCTCTATCATAGTTTTCAGCTTTTGGTTAATGTTCGTTGTATCGCTTCTCGCCATCCTTTTACATTGGCTTCTACTTTCTGACGGTCATCTGTAGGCATGAACATCGAGTCTATCTGCCATTGGTCACGAATTTCCTCTACACTTTGCCAAAAATCCACCGCCAAACCTGCTAAATAGGTAGCTCCCAAAGCTGTGGTTTCATGGTTGCGAGGACGAATAACTTTGGTGTTTAAGATATCAGCTTGGAACTGCATCATCAGATTGTTACGCGAAGCACCACCATCAACTTTCAGTTCTGCCAAAGGAAGTTCAGCATCACGCTGCATTGCTTGTACAATGTCAAGCGTCTGGAATGCAATACCCTCTAAAGCTGCTCGGGCGATGTGTGCAGCTGTAGTACCACGACTGATACCTGTAATGCTGCCTCGAGCATACTGATCCCAATAGGGAGCTCCCATACCTGTCAGCGCTGGTACAAAATAAACGCCGCCTGTATCAGTAACTGTTGCTGCCAAAGCCTCAATCTCGCCCGATGACTTGATAATGCCCAGCCCGTCGCGTAGCCACTGAACCACTGAACCACCTACAAAGATACTGCCCTCTAATGCATAGGTAACCTTGTTGTTGATTTTCAGTGCTATGGTAGTCAGCAGGTTGTTCTTTGACATGATAGGTTTCTCGCCACTATTCATCAACAGAAAGCAGCCAGTTCCATAAGTGTTCTTTACACTGCCGGGCTCTGTGCAGAGTTGTCCGAAAAGGGCAGCTTGTTGGTCGCCTGCAATGCCGGCAATAGGAACTTGGTGGCTGAAGATGGCTGACTGTGTGTAGCCATACACTTCGCTGCACGACTTCACCTCTGGCATCATTGACAGAGGAATATCAAATAGCTTCAACAACTCTTCATCCCACTGCAGCGTGTGGATATTGAATAGCATGGTACGAGAAGCATTGGTTACGTCGGTGATGTGCAGTGCGCCTTTTGTCAAACGCCATACTAGCCATGAGTCAACGGTACCGAAACGCAGTTTCCCCTGCTGGGCACGCACTTTGGCACCTTCCACATTGTCAAGCATCCATTTAATCTTGGTAGCACTGAAATAAGCATCAATGATGAGACCAGTCTTTTTATGAATCATCTCTGTGACACCCTGCGCTTTCAACTTATCACAGTATTCAGCCGTACGGCGGTCTTGCCACACTATGGCATTGTAGATAGGCTCTTCGGTTTCCACATCCCATACAATGGTGGTTTCACGCTGATTGGTGATACCTATAGCGGCAATATCTTCTCCGTTGATGCCCATCTTTGCCATCGCCTCACTGATGACAGACGCCTCTGATGACCATATCTCGTGTGGATTGTGCTCTACCCATCCCGATTTCGGAAAATGTTGTGTAAACTCCTTCTGCGCCACTGCACAACTCTCACCTTTCTTGTTGAAGATGATGGCGCGCGAACTGCTGGTGCCTTGGTCCACTGCTAATATGTATTTTTCCATGATAAAGGTTTTATTTGTTTATTTCGTACCCCTCAGTCACTTCGTGACAGCTCCCCTATCTTATGGGAGCAGTTTTATTAGCTCTCCTCCTTAATAAGGGGGAGTACCGCAAAGCGGGGAGGGGGTATGTCAATTATTATTTTTCAATTTTATACAATCCTTTATAAGTTCATCAACGTGTGCTTCGTCTGTCGCCCAAGAGGTGACAAAGCGAATGGCAGAGTGATGCTCGTCTATCGGTTGCCACTCCTCAAAGACATACTTCTTGGCTAAGGCAGCCATCTCTTCTTTGCTGACGATAGGGAACACCTGATTGGTAGGTGAGTCTGCCAAGAACTCAAAGCCTGCTTCCTTCAAGGCTGCTGATAACTTCTTAGCTAGTATGTTTGCTTGACGGGCAATCTTGAAATAAAGGTCATCTTTGAATAACTCCCCAAACTGAACGCCCAACAACCAGCCCTTAGCCAACAAGGCACCACGCTCTTTACGTACATAGTCGAAATCGGGATACAGCGCTGGGTCGTTGAACACAATAGCTTCGCCAAACAAGGCGCCGTTCTTGGTACCGCCAATGTAGAAGACATCTGTCAGTTCCGTCAGGTCTTTTAGAGTAAGGTCGTTCTCGTCAGAGGTGAGGGCACTGCCTAAGCGTGCGCCATCCAGATAGAGCAACAACTTGTGTGCACGGCAGAACTCGCTGATGGCTTGTAACTCGGCTTTCTTGTAAATAGTTCCTACTTCAGTAGCGTTTGATACATATACCATAGCAGGCTTCACCATGTGCGGACGCATGAAATAGTCGTCGAGGGCTTTTTGAATTCCTGCAGGGGTAAGTTTGCCTTGTACTCCAGAAACCGTAATAACACGATGACCCGTTGCCTCGATGGCACCCGTCTCGTGTGCCCAGATATGTCCGCCATCTACACAAATCACTGCTTCCGGTGTGCGTAACAATGCTGATATCACAGCCATATTAGCTTGTGTACCACCTATCACGAAAAATATGCTTGCTTTGGGGTTGCCAATGCGTTGGCGTATTAATTCTATTGCTTCGTTAGTTACTTCATCCTCGCCGTAGCCAGGATGCTGCATCAGGTTTCTTTCCTGTAGTTTCTTCAGGATATTAGGGTGTGCCCCCTCTGAATAGTCGCATGTAAAACTGTACATTATTTTTGATGGTTTGATTTATTATTACCTTGCGAAGATAAGGCTTTTTTATAAAAAATAAAAGAAAAGGGAAAGCTTTTGACATGAAAAAATCGGGTCAAAACTTATTCTTGTATTCTTTTGGCGAACACCCCATCTGCTTGCTGAAGAAACGGGTAAAGTGCTGGGGATATTGAAATCCCAGTTCATATGCTACTTCTTTAATGCTTGAGTTCTGTTGCTGCAGCTTCTTCACAGCTACATCCAGTACGTATGAGGTGATGAGATCTTGTGCACTCTTTCCGGTGTCTTTTTTGACGAGTTCGCTGAAATACTTGGCTGAATAGCCAGAAAGGTTGGCAAAGTGTTCTACGGTAGGCAACACAATCTCCTTATCCTCTTGATGGATATAGTATTCGTGCAACTGTTGCTGGAACTTGTTAGTTGCTTCTTTATTCAGCGGACTGCGTGACTCAAACTGGCGATCGTAAAGTCGCAAGAGATATTCCAATAATAATTCGATGTTAAGTCGTAGAAGGTTTTTGTTGTGTGTGGTAGCTTCTTGTTTGATTTCCTGTCTTATTCGATTCATCGATTCCATAAAGAATTGCTTCTCTTCTTCAGAAATATAAAGTGCCTCGTTACTGTTATATGAAAAGAATGGAAATCTGTCGAGTATGTGCATACCCAGTTCTGTGCCGTGTATCAGGTTGGGATGAAATAGCAAACAAACTGATGATGGCTTTTCGTATTCCTTCAAGTCGATGGTAATCTCTTGTCCGGGTGCTATGCAGAAGATAGAACCGTCTGTGTAGTCGTAGTGGGTGTGCCCATAGGCGATGTCACCACAATACTTGTTCTTCAGTTTGATGATATAGAAGCCAAAACTAAGAGTTTCGTTTTTTAATTGAACAGTTTCATTGAAGTCCACCACATTGATTAGGGGATTTACCCCCTCGAAACCGAACTTCTCGTTATACTCAGCTATGGTGCTCAAATAAGACGTGCTCATATTGTAAAAAAAACTAAACTTATAGTACCTGTTTTGGTTAAAGAATACAAATACAACAATATAAAATAGGTAAATAGGTAATTTAGGTATCTTTATCCGTTGCAAAGGTAATGTTTTTTTTATAATTTTGGGATATCTTTGCGCTATAAAAATTAAATATAGTTCCATTATTATGAAAAAAAAACAAATTTCAAGAAGAGAAGCCCTTAAGAGAATGGGTGGCTTCTTTGCGCTGACAGCTATGGCATCATACACTGGCCTTGCTGCATCTTCATGCAAGTCATCCACTGAGACTGAAACTACTACTGTTACAGGCAAGCGACTCATCTTTTTCTTCTCAGCTACGGGCAACAGCCTCTATGTAGGCAAGACCATCGCTGGCGAGGAAGGGCAGATGCTGAGCATCCCACAGGAAATCCACAAGGAGCATCCTGTTTATGAAGCTGAAGAGATTGGCTTCGTATTCCCACTTTATTGCTTTATCCCACCTACGATTGTACAGAACTTCATCCGCAAGTCAACCTTCAAGGCCAACTATATCTTTGCCGTAGGTACTTATGGAGCCAACTATACGTTGTTCCCAGAGTATTTTGACAAATTGGCCCAGGAGTGCGGTTTCTCTGTAAACTATATATCTGCTGTTAAGATGGTGGATACTTATCTGCCTTATTATAATATGGAGGTAGAGAAGGCTACTGACAAGAATACGGAAGAGAACCTGGCTACTGTTGTCGCAGAAATCAACCGTCATGAGAACTATCGTCTGCCCATCACAGAACGTGATCGTTTCTTCTATGAAGGTTATTACCGTCACTCAGGCCGTGACCGTGTGAACCCAATGTTTACTCGTTCCGAAAAAGTTGTCTATTCAACTGAGGATTGCATAGGTTGTGGTATCTGTACCAATGTATGCCCTCACGGCTCATGGAAAGTGGTGAATGGAAAGAGTGTAGCTGAAGGCGAATGCGAAAACTGCTTGTCTTGCGTTCAAAACTGTCCATCTAAAGCTATCTCGATTATCCGTGTAGATCCAGAACCAGATGAACCAAATCGTAATGCCCGCTATCGCAATCCGAATGTTACTCTGGTAGAAATCATCAGGGCTAATCATCAGGTTTAAAAGTGATAATTTATATTTAATGATTGATAATTATGCAGATAAAACATGTATTAGCATTATTGTTGGCCTCTGCCAGCTTGAGTCTCTTCGCTCAACCTTGGATGCGTCCACAAGGACCGCTGAATGAATTTTCTCCGATGGAAGGTACTTCTGTCCTTACATACAACCTTCCTATGGAGCGAGATATACATAGTCGTGCGGGCTATGGTCCTGCTTTCTATATTTTCGCTGATCAGAAGCTCAATGAGCAGACCGCTTTATCATTAGCTAATGAACTGAACATAATTGAGATTGCTAAAACTTACGGAGGACGCATCAATGTGGTTAATCCTGTTGGTGACAAGTGGCAGGCTTCTGACTTACAGGCTGTGCAAGAGGTGCTGAACAGAGGCGGTGGAGCTACTAACCTCAAGATTGTGGGTATAGGTAGCGGCGCTACTTTTGTAAACCAATACTTGGCAGCTACCGACTTGACGGGTGCTATTGCTGGCATAGTTTCAATCAATGGCGCTCCTGGTAAGATATGCAAACTTCCTGTACCTGCGTATATTGGCGGCAAGAATGCCGTTAAAGCGGCTAAACCTTATCAAACTGCCAGCGATGTAGCGCCTGCTGATCCATTGCAGCAAGTTGTGGTTAATCCAGATGCTAAAGCTTCTGTGGCAGCTTTGTTTGCTGATGCATGGGACAAGGTATTGAGTGCTAACTATCGTTACAACAACTTATATCGTACCTTCTACATGAGTCGTGGCATTGAGAATCCTGAGGGCATCAAGACTTTCGAGTTGGTGTCTATACCAATGTTCGACAAATTAGGTATTCAACGTAATGTAGTTGAATATCCTGTGGTAGATACTAATGCTGCCGGCAATGTGGAGAACCCTAATAAGTACCTTTGGTATGAATATCTTCCCAAACAAGTTCGTGAAGCAGCTCCTGGTACTGTGCCATTGGTGGTGATTTTGCATGGACACGGCAATGATCCTCGTACTCAAAGTGAGACTTCTGGTTTTGTAGAACTGGCTGCTGAAGAGGGATTCATGGTGGTAGAGATGGAATGGCAGGGTAGCAATGGCTATACTGCTATGGGCTTGGATGGCATAGAGGCTGTAATTAGCGTATTGCGTGAGAAATATCCGCAGATTGATGGCTCTCGCATTTATTGTGAAGGATTATCGGCTGGCGCTATGACCAGCAATATGTTGGGCGTACGTAAGTCGCACTTGTTTGCAGCTGTGGCAGGTCACTCAGGTGGTATTTTCTCTGGAAACGGTTTAGGCTATTATGGTTATGGTAGCGAACCTTTGATGAACGAGGCCATTCAGAAGCGAGGCTATGTGGAGGTGGGCTTCTGCAATGTAGTTGGCACACATGATGATGTAATTCGTTTCTTCACACCCGACAACTGGCGTGGCAATCCTTATCTGAATGTTTGGCAGATTTACCAGACGATCAATGGTATGGAGGTAACGAAAGACTTGGATTTTAGGATTGATAAAACTTTCGGTCTTCAATTGCAAGATCGCCAGCAGATACATACGGGTAAGAGCGAGGACATCACTATGGAGTTCGGTCAGTTGTACAAGAATGGCAAGCCGATGATTCGTCTCATTGTCATCAACAACTATGGTCACTGGAACTTCAAGCCGGCAGCTCGTCTTATGTGGGATTTCTTCCGCCACTTTTCACGTGACACTCAGACCAAGAAGCTGAATTATAATGAATAATACATTTTGGAAGAGGACGTTTATGTTGAATTGTCCTCTTCTTTTTTTCTATCATTCTTGTTCTTAAATACAAAACAATGAAGAGGCTATTTACTTTGCTTTGCTGTTTCCTGGTTTCATGGATTACAGTCTGTGCACAGATGGGTACACCAGTCATCATTCCTTTGTGGCCTAATGGAGCGCCCAACGACAACCATCTCACTGGCGAAGAAGGG
>OMSH01000043.1 GCA_900313715.1 uncultured Prevotellaceae bacterium | reverse complement strand
CGCAGGACAGAAGTTCTACAACCTCTCCCCCTTCACCTTCGAGACGTTGCTCAGCGACCCTGAGAATATCCGTGAGAACTTCGAGTCGTATCTGAACCACTTTTCTGAGAATGTTATTGACGTGATTCACCGTATGAAGTTCCAGCAGGAGATCGAGACAATGGCTGAGAACGGGTTACTCTATCTGGTCATCAAGGAGTTCTGCACGGAGAAGGCTTATTTGGGTATCGACAAAGTGAGTTCGGTGGATATGGGCTACATCTTCGAGGAACTGGTGCGCAAGTTCTCTGAAAGTTACGATGAACATGCAGGAGCACACTTCACCGCCCGCGACATCATCAATCTGATGACGGAACTGTTGGTGGGTGAAGACGAGGAGCGATTACAAGACGAAGGCATCACAGCAACCATCTATGATATGGCAATGGGTACTAGCCAGATGCTAGGCTGCATGAGCGACCGCCTTTTGGAGATTGACCCCGATGCTGACATCACTACATACGGACAGGAGTTGAACGAACAGACCTTTGCTATCGCTAAAGCTGACACACTCATTAAGGGCGGTAATGCGGACAACATGCGTCAGGGCGACACACTTGGCGATGATAAATTCGACGGCTATAAGTTCGACTATATCATTTCAAATCCGCCTTTCGGTATTGAGTGGAAAACAAGCAAAGCTGCGGTCGAGGCAGAGAATAAAAAAGGTGCTGCTGGGCGCTTTGAACCTGGTCTGCCCGCAATCGGTGATGGACAACAGCTATTCCTATTAAACGGGGTAGCGAAACTAAAGGACTCAGGACGTATGGCCATCATTCAGAACGGCTCACCCTTGTTCAAGGGAGACGCTGGCAGTGGTGAGAGCAATATTCGTGGCTATCTATTGGAAAATGACTGGTTGGAAGCCATCGTTCAACTGCCCAACGATCTCTTCTACAACACTGGTATTGCTACCTACATTTGGGTTATTACACGCAGCAAGTCAAATGAACGTAAAGGAAAAGTGCAACTCATTGATGCCTCTGGATGCTACGAAAAACGTCGCAAGCCACTTGGCAACAAACGCGTAGAAATAACAGAGATGTCCCGTCAGCTTATCATGCAGGCTTACCATGACTTTAATGACGGAGTACTCACTAAAGCTTCCACTGACGGCACTGAGATTCGTGTGGAGAGTAAAGTGCGTGAGAATGACTACTTCAAATATAGCAAATTATTTATCATGAATCCAGAACACGATGCAGAAGGAAACATGGTGCATGACAGCAAAGGCAAGCCCGTCATAGACAAGTCGCTTAACGACACCGAGATTATTCCCTGGTTGACCAATCGTGACGAATATTTGCAGGAAAACGTGGCTCCCTATTCGCCTGATTTTATTGTTGATAATAAGAAGACCAAGATAGGTTATGAGATTCCTTTCACCCGTGAATTCTACAAATATATGCCTCTAAAACCTTCTATCGACATTTTTCAAGAGCTAAAAGACCTCGAACAGCAGGAGGTGGAGATGATGGATAAGTTATTGCATTAATTAATTGGGTATGGAAAAAAGATTCAAGGATAGTAATATTAGTTGGGTAGGACTAATTCCTGAGAGGTGGAGCGTTCAAAGAAACAAAAACGCATTCATCTGTAGTAAAGAATTAATTGGAGAATTATCATCATCCACTCAACTTTTGTCTTTGACGACAAAAGGCATACGGGCTATCAAAGAAGGAGACACGTCAGGTAAAGTTCCAGAATCATACAACACTTACCAAATTGTTAAGAATAACAACCTTGTAATGTGTTTATTCGACTTGGACTGTTCGGCAGTTTTCGCAGGAATAAGCAATTATGAAGGAATGATATCACCTGCGTACAAAGTCTTATCCTGTAAAAATTCTATAATACCTCAATATGCAAATTATTGGTTTGCATACGTATTTGATGGTCGTAAGTTTATGCACTACTCGAAAAATATTAGATATTCATTGACATATGATGAGTTTAGTGCGTTAAGAATAGTTATTCCACCTCTTTATGAACAGCAACATATAGTCGATTTCCTTGATGGAAAGTGTGGGGAAATTGATATGCTCATTGAAGTGCAAGAACAGATGATTGAGAAACTTAAAATCTATAAGCAGAGCGTCATTTCTGAAGCTGTTACCAAAGGACTTAATCCTAATATTGAAGTAAAACAAAGCGGTATAGATTGGTTAAAAAAACTTCCTATACACTGGAATGTAATTACTCCTAAAGCTTTATTTTCACTTAGAAAAGAAAAAGCAAAAAAAGGAGAACGACAATTGACAGCAAGTCAACAATATGGTGTTATATATCAGGATGAATATATGCAATTAACTGGGACCAAAATTGTTACTGTAATGAAAGACTTTGACATACTGAAACACGTTGAATCTGGAGATTTTGTCATCAGCATGAGAAGTTTTCAGGGAGGCTTAGAATATAGTGAGAATACGGGTTCAATAAGCTCTGCGTACGTTATGCTAATTCCTAACCCCAAATATGTTTATCCTAAATTTTATCGCTGGTTATTTAAATCTAGTTTCTATATTAATGCTTTACAAAGTACTTCAAATATGGTAAGAGATGGACAGGCAATGAGATATTCCAATTTTGTACAAGTACCTCTATATGTTGTTCCGCTTTCTGAGCAAAAGGAAATCGCATCTTACCTCGACGAGAAGTGCGCTGACATCGATCGTTTGATTGATTTGAAGCAGCAGAAGATAGAGAAGCTTAAAGAATATAAGAAGAGTATTATCTATGAGGCTGTGACAGGTAAACTTGATTTGTGTAATTAGACATTTCTTTTAGTGAATAACTATGAATAATTGAAGATATGGACAACAACGATTTGAAAGAACGGGACTTTGAAGCCTACATCGAACATTGGCTTCTCACAGAAGGTG
>OMSH01000280.1 GCA_900313715.1 uncultured Prevotellaceae bacterium | reverse complement strand
ATTGTCATTAACCATATCATCAAAATTCTGGCCATCTTCACCAGGGACAAATAGCCATATCTGCCTCTTGTTGAATTTACCCTGCCTAATTGCATTCCAAATGACTGTTTGAGCTGTTAAGGGTAAACTCTTTAGATATCCGTGTTGACTTACTTCTGAATCAACCATCTCACAAAGTTCGACATCAGCTTTTACCAATGGAATGACTCTTTCATTCAACAACTCGTAGAAATGAACTAACTTCTGCCCGGCTTTCTTTGACTCCACACTAAACAACTCACAGAGATTGAGATATACATCATTTTTGTAGAATGTATATTTCTCTGGATATTTAGCAGCAAGGAAACAACTAATTAAACGCTCGTCACAACATGAACTGGTTTCTTTATCTGGAAAATACTGCTTTATCTTCGTATTCCAGAGACTATCATTACCATCAATAAAAGCTGTCACACGCTTTTGTAAAGGCTGAGTCTCATCATAAAGAAGTCGATGCAAAGAACGGTATTCTTCGGGTTCATACTTCAGGAAATTCTGCACTGCAGTACGTTGATTGCCCGAATACCACAAATTTAGGAAATTCATTTCCGATAAATTCTTTGCAAAGTCAGAGCTGTCAGCATCAAGTTTATCATGGTACTTTGAAATAATTTCCCACTTATACAACTCTTGCTGTTTGGAGTCACCATTCAGTCCGAATTTCTTCAGGTGTTCGACAAAGTCGTTTATGAGTTCATTTATAGTCATAATCATTCTTAACAGTCTTCTATTATTATGTCAAACTTAATCTCCTTATTACGATATATGTTGATATTAACATCTGGAGTAATGTAGTTGGCATCGAAACGTTCGTTTCTACTGCTGATATTCCACTCGTTGATGAAACCGCCATCTGGGTAAATACTAAGTTTCTTTTTGCCACAAATGATAGAAAGTTCACGCCAATGGGTTAGTGAACGTTTGTCTCCAGATTGGATTGGAACCAAGTCTCCTTTAATGTCTTCATTATAACTGAGATTCTTCAGCCAATCTGTTGTCAGCAATTTGAGTTTTGAGTCTCGAACATCAGATGATGGCATGTTGGCAGTAATACTATCAGTCTTCCCCTTGTCATCACGATAGGTTTCAACCTTAAACTCGATAGTAAAATCCTTGTCAATCTGCTTGACGATATATTCAACCGTCTGTAGAGTCAGAATCATACCCATGATGCTTTTCAGGTGTTCGTCTTGATAATAAATTGTCAGTATACCACTGCTTTGCTTGGCATATGCAATGAACTGGTCGATGAGTCCTTCAGACTTTCTCTGAAGGATTCCACCAAGCTGAGTAGAACCAATTTCCCGATATTCGTTACCAGCAAGCTTTATCAACATTGTTGAAGGTTTAAATGCTGTATCTATCGTCTTAGCTTGAGATATAGGGTTATCTGTACGAACAAAAAACATAGTCTCATTGCCCCATTGAACATTGAGTTGAGCGTGTTCCTTGCTACTCGTAAGATAAAGGTTGCCGTCAATATAAGCCAATGGGTATAAACCATTGCTGGCCCAAGGATTCTTCATAATCTTGGCATCATCTCCTTTAGCCCATGCTTTGAATTCTCGAATCATAGACATGATAGGTTCAACAACAGTGTTATTTTCAGACTCCATCACACATAAGGTCGTGGTGTCACTCTTCATCACGAAGTTGTTCATCAACTGAGGCCGCCAACCTGTTTCTTTACCATCATAATCCCATTCCTTATAGTCATTATCGACAAAAAGAACAAGATTCTGATGCGAACCACTGAATGCTTTCTGCAAATCATATAGCGTCGTTTGTGAAGGTGAAGCATTTGGAAACGCATCTTTTACGTTCTGAGGAATGGTATCGCCTACTTCTTCTTCCTCTGCAATCCACGCAAGGGCAGCATCAATATCTACATATTTGATGAAACGAAGAGTAAACTTATCTAAAAGCATGTCCTTTGAACGCTTATCTTTAGCCTCCTGTAAAAGTTTCTTCGAAGCCTGAATAACTTCTTTCATAACTTGAATGTTTGCCATTTGGTTTGCATAACCTGCACCACCTGGATTGCAGTCAAATACACAAAGATGTCCGTTAGGCATGATGGCAAAATCTACTGCACCACGTTCTTTGCCAAGAATATCAACAAGTGTCTGAGTAAACACGATGCCAAGGGTAAAGAGCAAATTCTCTTCTTTTGTTCGGTCGGACATCCACTTATTTTGTCCCTTATGGCGAAGACGTATTTCACTATAATCTGTCTGAATCAGATCGCCTATGATAACATTACGCTTTATCTTGCTTGGATCATTTGAGCAGCCACATCCTTTACGCATCTCCTTACCAGTGATAGCATAATGGTAGTTTGGCTTTTCAGGCTGTCCTTCTTTGCGTTTCGCTACAACAGGATTGAAGTCGAATGGGAATTTCTGAGGTTCGTCTTTGTCTGCGACATCATCCTCAATAACTGTTCTTCCACATCGAGGGCAGAAACAATAACCATAACCCTTTCCTTCATTATAGTAGAGAATCTTGGCATTGCCAGAATCACTATTAGGACGCACAGAGAACAAATGTGGCTCGGTTACATTGTTTGACCAGTCGTCTGCGTCAATCAACTGAGCACTAACACGTGTGAATGCATTGCTATCCATGATACGTGTCTTGTCCTCATTTATATCAGGCATAAATCCAACCGGCTGGATTAAGTCAAGTCCATAATCATTATTGACTCCCCATTTAATCTGAGTGCTCAGATTCGGGTCATCTATTACAGTTTTATCATTATTACGGTATATAGTTTTGAATGACTTCACATTGTCATCATACATATTCGTAATCTCTATACCTCGAACTGTATAAACAACCCCATCAACAGCAACACTATTACCTGGTGCGTACTGAGCAATAGCATCACGTAATGAATATGATGGATTTGAAGATGACATTGGAGTCAGATAATCCCTCTTGCCATTACTATTCAAGTCAAGCGTGAGAACGTTGACAGGCATATTGGCATTAGGGGTAAATCGACTCGTAGCCCAGTAATTGAGCAAACGTTGATTTAGAACAGAGAAGTACTGCAATTTCAGTTTAATACGGAATCGTTCATTCTTGGTAGAGTCAGTATCATCAAATGCAGTCTTGTAATCAACCAACTTATTATATAGCTCAGAATAACAACGCTCATTATTATCCTTAGCATTTCTAATTACCAGAGTTAACTGGTCTTCAAAAATAGTTCCTTTCAAAAGACTAGTTAAGTCTTCACGAAGATTCGGCGTATCAGAAAGTGGTTTGCAACACATCTGATTGAAACGTTCGTACATTGTACCAACCGAATTCCCAAGTAAATCTTTAGGGTCTGCTTCGCTTGAACCATTAAGAACTAGTAACTTTCCCTGAGACAAACGCACCTCAAAGTTGGTATAGTAATCTGCAACCTTTTGACCAAGGCTACCACCATTCGCGCCCTCATTAAACACGCCAAAAGCACGAATCAAGAAAGAATTAACATGTCGCTGTACCACCTGTGGACTTTTCAAGTCAACAGTCGGAACTCGTACAGGACGATTAATAATCTTCTCTATAGGATTGGTAAGTGTGCGAAGGCCAATAACATCAGAACCACATAAAGTGATACAGGCACTTCTCACTTTATTGTTACGACCGCTTCTACCAGCTCGTTGCTTGTAATTTGAAGGCTGAGGTGGCACACTAGATAGCATAACAACCTCCAAATTGCCAAGGTCGACACCCATTTCCATTGTTGTCGAACAAGCCAAAATGTTAATGGTATGATCTTTGAACTTCGACTGTAACCCACGAGCAACGCTCTTATCTACCTGAGCGGTATGTTCTTGTTGTACAAAAAGATTAGGAAAGACGTGAATATCTTCCAGACGATCACTGAACACACCATCCTCTCCCCAAACATTGTTGTTCCAAAGTAAATTCCTATGAGTTTTTGCCCATGCAGTTACAGTTTGTTTGTCACCTTCTTTGCCTGAGCCTACATAATACGGGAATGCTTCCCATGTCTCATGTAAGTCTTCGTTAAGCTCTATAGGAGTGCTTCCTTCCATGTATGGCGAAAAACGTTTGAAGTTATTGCCTATAGGACGCAAGCATACTGCATGATTACCAACATCTGCCTTTGTGTCGCACAGATATACATCATCATAGAGCTTAAAGCAGAGGTCATTCAAATTGTAACGAGGTGCATTGTCCTTCTCTGGGACAAAATTACCCCCATCATCCAAGCGCATACCAACACCCATAATTCCATACTCTGGCCCTGTGAGTGTTTCCCAAAGAGCATCAATCACTGCTGATATTTCATTAAAATATTGATGCTGTGCATCGTTCAGCGATAAAGAACTGTCATCACGAGAGATCAAAGCACACAAATACCGAACAATACGAGCCGTTGACACTTTACCTTGCTCCAACTTTGGCTTATTAAATGGACGGCGACGCGGTTTCTCGGTTGCGAATCGTACCGTTGAGAAGATGTCAATTTTGTCATTGCCAGGAATACGCAAATAGAAAGATTGGTTATTTCGCACAGTATAATCGAGATATACCTGCATCAAGTTTCTCCAGTCTTCTTCTGTAATCCTGTTTGCAGGGCTATCAAGAATATCATTAAAGTCTTCTACAGCCTGTGGCAAATGGATTTCTTTAAGTTTGGGATAACATGTTTCAAACAAACCCATAGTTTCTGGAGATGCGGCAGATGCAGGACGGTGCGCAAGATACATCACCATAATGCTCTGAATATACTTGTCCATTATCTCCTCTGATGGAAGACCATCTTCAATTTCATCACTGTCTCCT
>OMSH01000091.1 GCA_900313715.1 uncultured Prevotellaceae bacterium | reverse complement strand
GAGTAGTCGCTAATCGATTACATGGTTCAGTTCCATTGATTGGTATAATTATCCTTTATTTCATGATGACAATGTTGCTTGCAGTCTTGTATTGCAGGTTATATACAAAACTATTGACAATTTTTAAAGTTATAAGATATGCTTAATTTCACAGTGGGGCCTGTCATGTCGAGCGAAGCCGTTCGAGCTATCGGCGCAGAGCAGGTGCCTTATTTCCGCACACCAGAGTTCTCCAGCATCATGAAGGAGAATGAACAATTGGTAAAAGAATTCGCTAAAGCTGAGGATAGTGCTCGCGTGGTTTTTATCACCGGTTCAGGAACTGCCTCGATGGAAGCGGCCGTAATGAACGTGTTCGATAATAAAGACCGTGTATTAGTGATTAACGGTGGTGGTTTCGGTGAACGTTTTGCTCAGATATGTCAGATTCACGACATCCCCCATACGGAGATTCATCCAGCCTTCGGATGTGACATCACACCAGAGATGCTGGCTCCCTATGACGGACAGGGCTACACGGGTTTTCTTGTTAATTTGGATGAGACATCTACAGGTGTTCTCTATAACATCCAACTTATTAGTGATTTCTGTCTTCGCAACGGTATCTTTCTGGTTGTAGACTCCATCAGTTCGTTTCTATGCGATGAGTTTGACATGAAGAAACTTGGAGTAGACGTGATGATAACAGGGTCACAGAAGGCATTGGCTTGTCCTCCTGGTATCTCTTTAATTGTGTTGTCCAAGAAAGCCGTGGATAGAGTCAACGACAACCATGTAAAGTCTATGTACTTCGATTTGAAAGATGCGTTGAAGAATGGTGAACGTGGTCAGACGCCTTTTACCTGTGCGGTTAGCATTCTGCTGCAAATACACTTAAGACTTCTTGAGATTAAGGATGCTGGAGGTGTGGATAGTGAAATACAGAGGATTGGCGGTCTTGCACGCGACTTCCGCGAGAAGATAAAAGGCCTGCCTTTCGAGCTTGTTTCTCAGTCGATGCCAAATGCTGTAACCTCACTTCGTCCGACGACAGCCAAGGCCTTCGACATCTTTACGATATTAAAGGACGAATATGGCATTTGGATTTGTCCTAATGGTGGAGAATTACGTGACACGGTGTTTCGTGTAGGACATATTGGAGCACTGACGGAGGCAGACAATACAACGTTGGTCGATGCTTTCAAGGATTTACAGAAACGTAATATCATTTAAGAGTATGACAAAGGTTATCACATATGGCACGTATGACTTGCTCCACTATGGTCATGTGCGCCTTCTTGAACGTGCAAAGGCTTTAGGTGACTATCTCATTGTGGGAGTCACTGCTGACGGCTTTGATATGGCCCGTGGAAAGATTAACGTTCAGCAGTCGCTTATGGAACGAATGGAGGCTGTAAGAGCTACTGGCTTAGCCGACGAAGTAATCGTGGAGGAGTATGAAGGTCAAAAGATAGATGACATTCTCCGTTATGACGTTGACATCTTTGCCATTGGTTCTGACTGGATTGGAAAGTTCGACTATCTTAACAATTATTGTCGCGTGGTCTATCTGGAGCGCACAGCAGGCGTATCGAGTACAGAGTTGCGTTCTTCCAGCCATACAATGCGGATGGGCATTGTTGGAGATGAGAACGAACTTCCTCTTATGGAAAAGTTTGAAAGAGAGAGCCATTATGTGAACGGAGTTAGTATTACTGGCATTTGTGTTCCTGATGCATCATGCCTTTCCGAGAATCTAAAGTCGTTGCCACTTGTCACTGACAGTTTTATGGCTTTACTTAAAGAAGTTGATGCAGTATATATTATTTCAGGGCTGGCCAGTCACTACAAACAGATTATAGTGGCATTGCAACAGGGAAAGCATGTACTGTGTGAATCTCCCATAGCTCAACGTGTGGCCGAATGGGAGGAACTAACCGCCTTGGCTCATGAAAAGGGGTTAGTATTAATGGATGCCATACGCACGGCATATGCTACTGCATATCAGCGAATGCTCCTGATAGCCAAGAGCGGTCGTGTCGGAAATATTGTCTCTGTAGATGTTTCGTGCAGCAGCCTACGCCCCCAACAAAGAAAAGGCGAAGTAACGAATGGCAGTCTGTGTGCCTGGGGACCGAATGCCCTTTTACCTGTGTTTCAACTGTTGGGCGTTGACTATGATAGCAAACAAATTCTGTCTTTATTCAATAACAATAATACAAACGATGACCTTTTTACAAAAGTTTCGATAGTTTATCCCCATGCTGTAGCATCAGTGAAAGTTGGCAAAGGTGTTAAAACTGAAGGCGAATTGGTCGTGTCGGGTACGACAGGTTATATCTATGTTCCCGCTCCATGGTGGAAAACTGACTATTTCGAGATTCGCCGTGAGGATCCATCGCAGAACAAACGCTATTTCTACCAACTTGAAGGTGAAGGTATTCGCTATGAGATAGTATCTTTCCTCAAAGCCGTTAACGGTGGCAAGACATATGCTTATATCAACGAGTGTGTCTCAAGAGCTATCGTAAGTCTAATAGAAGATTTCTTCGACAAAAACGTTACCAGTATATCCAGATTTGCACCATAGAATAGTATACTATCAGGGATGGCAGAAATGGAACGGCATGTAATTGGCCTTATTTTGAAAATGGTCTGAAAATGATTTACAGAGATTATCTGAAACGCTTTTTTGATTTCAGCATATCGCTTATTGCGTTGACATGTATCTCACCTATCCTGTTGGTCGTTACCATCTGGCTTCATTTCGCCAACAAAGGATCTGGCGCATTTTTCTTTCAGGAACGTCCTGGGAAGGATGCCAAGATATTCAAAGTCATCAAGTTCAAGACAATGACTGATGATCGGGATGCAGAAGGAAATCTTCTGCCTGACGAAGATAGGCTGACAAAGGTTGGCAAGTTCGTACGCTCAACTTCCATTGATGAACTGCCACAACTGATAAATGTGCTGAAGGGTGATATGGCGCTAATAGGTCCGCGCCCACTACTGGTACAGTATCTCCCTTTGTATTCGAAAGAGCAGGCTCGCAGACATGAGGTTAGGCCAGGAATCAGCGGCTGGGCTCAGTGTCACGGTCGTAATGCCATCTCCTGGACGGAAAAGTTCAAGTTAGATGTTTGGTATGTAGACCATGTGTCATTCTTGACAGATATGAAAGTGATATGGATTACGATTCAAAAAGTGATAAAGCGTGCTGATATTAACGAAGAAGGACAAGCTACAATGGAAGCATTCAATGGTAACAACTAATCTATTTTATAAAGATGAAAGATATAGCAATATTTGGAGCAGGAGGTTTTGGACGTGAGGTGCTTACTTTAATCGAAAACATCAATGAAGTTTCACAGGAATGGAATATTCTTGGCTTCTTTGACGATAAGTATGAAAAGGGGGTTAAGATAAACGAGTATCCCATATTAGGAGGTATCGAGGAAATCAACAAATGGAATACCCCCCTTGAAATCTCCATAGCAATTGGCAATCCTACAACTAAAAAACTTGTTGTTGAAAAGATTCACAACAAGTTGATTGGTTTTCCGACATTGATTCATCCTTCCGTAATAATAGGAAGTAAGAATACTGTTAAAATAGGAAAAGGTTGCATTGTCTGTGCATTAAATGTATTAACGACAAACATTGTTGTTGAGGATTTTGTGATATTGAATCTAGCATGTACTGTTGGCCATGACTCTGTCATAAAGAGTTTTTCATCGTTGATGCCCTGCTGCAACGTATCAGGAGAGGTATTAATAGATGAATGTGTCTATTGCGGTACTGGCGTGAAAATTATCAATCGGACAATTATTGGTCAGAACACAATAGTAGGTGCTGGTGCTGTTGTCACAAAGCCGTTACCAGCCTCATGTACAGCCGTAGGCATGCCAGCAAAACCAATAAAGATGAATCAACAATAAGTGTTTTTACAATATCGAAATTGACAACATCTACATACATTTCGTTTCTGCACTTCTGCCTAAGCGATGCACCAGCCAATGATGACGACTGGAAAGACATGGACTGGCAGGGGTTGCACGACTTTGCCGCGAAGCAAGCCATTACGGGTGTGGTGTTTCGAGGCGTTGAAAGATTAGGGAAAGG
>OMSH01000101.1 GCA_900313715.1 uncultured Prevotellaceae bacterium | reverse complement strand
GGCAGGTGTAATGGGCTCAAGTGGCGCCGAGGTGTTGCCTTACGGAGCTTCTACCCAGGCTGATGCTGACGCTGCCGGCAAGGCTCTGCTCGAGAGCAAGGGCTTGATGTCATTGGCTGATGCTCGCGCGTTGTCTGCAGACTCTTTGCAGGCTCTGCTACCTCCAAGAGGTATGGCGAATGTAGTGCTCGATGGCTACTTCATGAAAGAAAGCGCCGATGATGTATTCAAGAAGGGTGAACAGGCTCAGGTGCCCATTCTGGTGGGTTGGAACTCTCAGGAGGGTACTCCCCTGTCTGCGTTGCGTGGTGTAGAGCCTACATTGGCTAACTACAAGAAGGCCATGACTGCAACCTTCGGTGACATGACTGACGAGATTTTCGAGGCTTACGGTTTGCTGACAGACGACGACTTGTTCAGCATCAAGAGCCTGAACTTGGCAGGTGACTTGTTCACCGGCTTCCCAACATGGAAGTGGGCTGACTATCATGCTAAGACATCTCAGCAGCCAGTGTATCGCTACAAGTATATGCACGCTCGTCCACAGGTATCTGCCAAGATGGGCAACCGCATAGGCGCTTTGGCTGGTGGTGTTCGTGAGATGACCGATGAAGACCGTCGTCAGCAGGCCATCCGTGACAAGTTCCCAACAGGTGCTGTTCACTCAGCAGATATCGAATATGCTATGGGAACTCTCGCTACTAACGAGTTCTACGATTGGCAACCTGAGGACTATGCTATCTCTAAGCTGTTCCTCACCTATTATGCTAACTTCTGCAAGTATGGCAATCCTAACGGTGAAGGTCTGCCTCAGTGGACACCTATCAACGGTCAGGAAGTGGCTCCTGTAATGTATATTGACGTTGAGAGTGCAGAGAAGGCTGACGCTGCTATGGAGAATGCTTATCGTACACTCGAGAAATTCTACCTAAGTCAGCAGAAATAATGTTCTTTATTGTCACGATGTCACATTGTCATTATATCTCGGCAATGTGAATACTAATAAAAGAAGCTGGTCGATTTGGCCAGCTTCCTTTTTATTAAGGAAATGATGGTTTAAAAGTTTCCCCCATGAGTTAGGGGGGCTGTCAGTTTGCTGAACCTCTATGAGGCACCTCACCTGATTAAGGGGAGAAGGTTGGGCAACTATAGTTTCCTTGTCAAATATTGGAACCTAAGGTGGTAATTTCAATGATACCGTTACCGCCGCGAGCTCCCCATCCTGTACCTTCTTTATTCAGCACCAGTTTCTCGATGGTTTCCACAGGTACCATCCGATCTACCTCTTCGAGTGATTCCATCACAACGCCATCCACCACAAACAACGGTTCGGTGTTGCCCACTATGGAGCTGGGACCACGCATTACTACGCTGCTGCCTACGGCGGTTTGTTCTACTCGCACACCCGTCACGAAGTTCTTCAGCAAATCAGAGACACGCTGAAGGCCTGAACTCATGATCTGTTCATGCATCACCATGTTGCCTCGCACCACGGCATCCGACTTAATTGCCGTATAAGGCAAACGCTGTTCAATGCGGCCGTTGTTATATACAAAGTCAGAGGGGGCGATATAAACTTTCAGGCGACGGGCTTCGCTGAGCTCTATGCGCGCAGCCTTGCGAGCGGTTACGTCAATCTGAAGAATCTCACCTGGGGCAGCATCCTTAATATAGAAGCGGCCATATTTGTCGGTGGTGCAGCTTTGGTCAGTGCCGATAACAGAGACTACCAGTCCCCTCTTGGGCTTGCCGTTCTTGGTGATTACACCCGACAGTTCCTGTGACGACAATGTCACACAAGCCATCATCATGATACCTGCTAAAGCTAACTTTTTCATATCTTGTTGTATTTTGTTTTCTTTGATGCTGTAAAGGTAGTTGTTTTACTCATATTTGGCAGCACTTTCGACGTCAACACGAAAAAAAGAGAGTAAACACGATAATTAATATCCATCTTCTACTTCCTTATGCCATACCCATAGAAGAGGCGAGTAGTAATTAGGATGAAGTAGATGAGGGGTCGGTGTTCATGAAGATTATTTGATCTTCATGATTTCATCCAGCGGCTTGCGGTCAGGACGCTTCGGCACTTGGTTGCCATATCCCAATGCCACTACGGTCATGACTGTTTCGTCGCTTGGGATGCCCAACGCTTTCTTCAAGCCATCCGCATCACGCAGTCCCATAATCAGTGTATCAAAGCCCATCTCCTTGGCCTTCAATACAAGGAATGCGTTGCTAAGCCCTGCATCGTAGGCACCCCACAAGTTGCCTGCCTCGTTGGCAGCTTCGCCATTAAAGAAACCCGATTGGTTTTGCTTGTAAGTTGTCACAATCAGTACTGGAGCTGTCGATGCTTTCTCTTGATTAGCGAGCATGGATGGCAACACCTCATTTAGCTTCTCCTCGCTCATCACCACATAGTAGCGTGTGGCCTGCACGTTTGCCCACGAGGGCGCCTCCTGAGTGGTAGCTATGAGCGTACGCACCTGCTCCTCACTTACTTTCTGCGTCTTGTCGTAGCTTCTCACACTTCTGCGGTTAGCCACAATCTCATCAAAGCTTGTCGTCTGGTTTGCGCAGCCATACAATGCTAATGCCACGCTTACTCCCGCTATGATTTTGTTCAATTGCTTTTTCATATTCGTAATAGTTGATTGGTTATTGTGGGATAAAGTTAGTACAAACCGAGAACAGAACGGCAGGAATCTTATATTATTAACTTTTTTTTTCATTATTGATACTTCTATTTGGGTGGTTGATTGTATCTTTGTATCATAAATTAATTAAATACGAATAATATGGAAGAGAAAGCTAAGCGTATCCTTCATGTCGAGATTAACGACGATGTTAGGAAACTGACAATCGAAGGTGTTGACAAAGACCAGCAGGTAGTGATGCGCTAAGAACTTGAAGAGGATGAGCTGGACAATGTGACAGGTGGTGCTCGCATTGTTAAATATCATTGTAAGCCAAATTTGATTTAATAAGTGAGGTTTTACATTATATCGCCACCTTTGTGGATATAATGAATGAGAAGCAGAACATAGGATTATTATTCGACCGTATAGCAGGGAAGTACGATTTCCTCAATCACCTGCTTTCGCTCAACATCGACAAGTGGTGGCGTAGGAAAGCGGTCAAGTGTGTCCTGCAAGAAAAGACCCCTGATGTTCAATGCTTGGATGTGGCTGTCGGTACTGCCGACCTCGCTATAGAACTGGCTCGTCAGCTCAGTCAGCAGCATGCTTGTTTTAACATCACTGGCATCGACCTCTCTGCCCAGATGATGCGCATAGGAGAAGAGAAGGTTAGGAAACGTGGTCTGCAGGACTGCATCTTGTTCCAGCAGGCAAGCGCCTTGGATATGCCTTTTGGCGATAATACCTTTGACGTGGTGACCTGTGCTTATGGCGTGCGGAATTTCTCTGATCTGGACAAAGGTCTTGCTGAAATGCTGCGTGTGCTTAAACCAGGCGGCCAACTCATGATTCTGGAGTTCTCCTATCCAAAGAATAAGCTGATAGCTTGGGTGTATGATTTGTATTTCACCCATATACTGCCCACCGTGGGGCGATGGCTGAGCAAGGACAAGACTGCTTATACCTACCTTAACCGCAGTGTCAAGGGCTTTGTCTGGGGAACGCAGATGTGCGAGCGCATTGCTAAGGCTGGCTTCTCTCAAGTGGCACACCGGCCTCTCACCTTTGCTATCACCACAGTTTATACAGCTACTAAGCATAATTGATTACGGGCTTTTCGGTTCCAGGCATGGCGACTTTGAGGCAATTTCTACTACTTATATTATTATGAAACGACTTTTCCTTTGGCTACGCATCATCCGTCCGCAGACATTGTTTGCATCGCTTTGTCCGGTGTTGGTGGGACTCATGGTAGCGCATTTCTATATAGGATATTTGTCGGTGCCAACGGCTCTCGCCACCGTGTTGTGTGCCCTGGCATTGCAAATACTGAGCAATCTCATCAACGACTACTACGACTACAAGCGTGGCACCGACAAGCAAGGCAGGGTGGGGTTCAAACGGGCTTTGGCAGAGGGTACGGTGACTGAGAAAGAGATGCTCACAGCCTGTCTTGTAGCACTTGCCTTCGCCGTTGTGTTGGGTGCCTGTCTGTGTTATGTGGGTGGATGGGTGATTGTCGTGATTGGCATTACTGCCCTCTTCTTTGCCTGGCTTTATACGGCTACACCTTACTCGCTTTCCTACTTGGGCATTGCCGATATTTTTGTGTTCCTCTATTATGGCGTCTTTGCCACATGGGGTACCGTATGGCTGCAATGTAAGGCCAGTGGACTTGCTTTCGACATCCGTCTGCTCATGCCTGTTTATGCTGGTGCCGTGTGCGGATTGATCTCGATGTGTGTCTTGGCTGTCAATAATATCCGCGATATGGATGATGACCGTCTGGTAGGTAAGCGCACCCTTCCCGTGCGATTGGGCAAGAAGGCGGCTCTTGCCATTTTAGGTATCATCGTGGTGCTTATGCCGCTGTTTGCCTGGCTGGCGTTCGGCGTAAGTTGGGCGATGGCTGTTGTCATCCCCGCTTGCTTCCTATACTATAAAGTGCTGAATGCAAAGGGTGCGGAATATAACATCTGCCTGATGCTGGCAGGTGTTGTCAATCTCATTTATACCCTCCTGGTTTGGATATCTCAAATGTTATGACTACCTTTGTATCATGCTTGGTTGGAGTAGAACAATTAGAAAAAAACAAGAACGATGAGCATTATCTATGATTGGTACGAAGCACCGCGAACGGCGTTAAAACAGCAGGAAGAAGGGGATGTGACCCTCTATCCTCGTATCCCGAAAAGTCAAACTGTTGATATTAAAAGCATTGCCAAAGAGATACAGGATGCCAGTTCATTTACAGCTTCTGATGTTCAAGGGGTGATGGTAGCATTAAGTGAATTGATGAAGATGCACCTTGCCATGGGTAATACCGTACATATAGAAGGTATTGGCTACTTCAAGGCAGAGTTGGGTACTTTGGAGAAAGTAACTGCATCTACAAAGTTCAAGGGCAAGAAAGTGTACGTGGATGGTGTGGGGTTCAAGCCCGACAAACAACTATTGCGACAGTTACAGCGTGCTAAACTTGTGCGTACTAAAACTGCATGGCACTCTGTGGAGTTGTCAGACGAGATGATCGAGCAAGGATTAACCTCGCACTTTGCTTCTGTACAATTACTCACCGTTAAGCAGTTTTGCTTTTTGTTTAATCAAACGGAATCTACGGCTCGACGTCGCATCAGTTCACTTGTCGATGCTGGCAAACTGAAGAATATCGGACATCGTCCTTTGGCACTTTATGTGCCTTGTCCAGGATGTTTTGGAAAGTAAAATCAATTTTTTGAGATAAAGCCTTGTTATTTCATAAAAAGTGATTATCTTTGCCGCCGATTTCAATAATCAACGGTGTCAGATCCGCTAGCTCAGCAGGTAGAGCACAACACTTTTAATGTTGGGGTCTTGGGTTCGAGCCCCAAGCGGATCACAAAGAACAATCCGCAAGATACTGCTTATCAGTTCTTGCGGATTTTCATTTTTTACCCTTAATCTCTGTCTAACAGGTCTTCTGCATTGGAGAGCGAGAGTCCCACGCTGTAAATCATATTCACATTCGACACGGTGCCGCTCAAATCCCAGTCATCACGGTATTCATCAGAGGGCTTGTGGTACCACGATGCCATAGGGTGTTGGTTGGGCTTGCTCACGTCAACAGGATGGAGACCGTTCTCTACAACCACGGCAGGGACGCCTTGCTTGACGAAATTGTAATGGTCGGAGCGGAAGAACCAACCGTCGGAATTATCGTCATCATAGAAGATATATCTGCCCTGTGCTGCCACGGCAGCCTCATAGTAGCGGTCGAGGTCGCTGGCTCCACCGCCTAAGATGACCACGTCGTGTGTGAGCTCGGCTGGACCGATGCTCTCAAAATTCAGACAGGCAGAGGTCTTTTTCATGGGAATGGCTGGATGCTGGCAGTAGTACTCGGAACCGAAAAGGCCGCTCTCTTCGGATGAGGGAAAGAGAAATAGCACACTGCGACGGGGTGCCTTGGACAATGACTTGAATTTCTTGGCCACCAACAAGGCACTGGCCACACCAGAAGCATTGTCGGCTGCACCATTATAGATAGAGTCGCCTCGTTCGTCGGGGGTACCGATGCCGAGGTGATCCCAGTGCGCATTCATCACCACTACTTCGTCGGGTTTTTCTGTTCCTCTGATGATGCCTGCCACATTGCGCGTTTGCTGGATGTCATAGGTAACAGCCATTTTTACATCTCCTTTTACCTTGAGCGAGAAGCTCTTAAAACCAGGGCGCTTAGCTGCTGCCTGAGCGGCATCCATGTCCATGCCGGCAGCGGTGAACAACTTTCTGGCGCCGTCTTCGTGTAACCAGCCTTTGATGGCCAACTCGTTGGCATTGCGGGTGGCTGGGTCGTAAAGTGCCAGGTTGTCTGTCAGGTGACCATTCACACAGACATGCCACCCATAGCTGGCAGCCTCGGTATTATGCAGCACCAGGCATCCGGCTGCTCCCTGACGCTTGGCCTCTTCGAACTTGTAGAGCCAACGGCCATAGTAGGTCATGTTGCGCCCACGGAACAGTGTGGCATCGTAGTATCCAGGGTCATTGACCATTGCAATCACAATCTTACCCTTCACATCGATATCGGCATAGTCATCCCACCCATACTCAGGGGCATGGATGCCGAAGCCCACAAACACGTATTCTGCTTTGGGAAGCTCCACCTTGTCGGTGGCACGTGCCGTCCATACTACCACATCGTCGGGATAGCGCAGCTCTGTGCGCTTCTTGCCTTTGGCAGACAGCTTGTTGCCTTGCGGCTGGGCAGTGACGGCAATCATCTCGAAAGGCTGATACCAACTGCCATTGAAAGCAGGTTCCAAGCCTAACGTTTCCAACTGCCGGGCAAGGTATTGAACAGTCTTGTCCTCGTAAGGGGTCATGGGCTTACGTCCGCCAAACTCATCGGAGGCAATGGTCTTAATCCATTCCCTCAACAACTGTTCATCGTCTATACGTGTTTGAGCAGTGGCAAAGGTGCAGAAAAACAATGCACTTATTGCCAATACCAGTGTTCTCATCATGATGGTTTCTTTATTTCTTTTTTATAGGATCACAAGTAAGGTCACAGCCGAGCTTCTTGAAAATCTTACGATCTACTTCACCCAGCATGATAGTGGTATGTACCTGGCAACCACGCAAGCGGGGCAGTTGCTCCAAGGCACGGCGGCACTGCTCGTCATGCTGCGACAATACACTGAGTGCTACCAGTACCTCATCGGTGTGCAGACGTGGATTGTTGCCACCTAAGTACTCTATCTTTGTCTTCTGAATAGGCTCGATGAGGCTTTGCGGGATGAGTTTCACATCGTGACCGATGCCTGCCAAGTGCTTGATGACATTAAGGATGAGCGCGGCACTGCAACCTAACAGCTGGGTGGTCTTGGCTGTGATGATGGTACCGTCTTCCAACTCCATAGCCGATGCGGGCTGACCTGTCTGCTGCTTGCGTTCGTTGGCAGCTACGGTGGTCTTACGGTTGGCCGTAGTAATCTTTGCCTGGTTGAACAGCATGAGAATCTTGTTTACCTCACTCTCATTGCAGGCACCGTTAGCCAGTTTGTTGGTAGCGGTATAGTAGCGGCGGATGATTTCGTCGCGTGATGCCTGGCAGCAAACCTCGTCGTCGCTGATGCAGAATCCAATCATGTTGACCCCCATGTCGGTTGGCGACTTATAAGGGTTCTCGCCATAGATGCCCTCGAACAAGGCATTCAGCACGGGATAGATCTCGATGTCACGGTTGTAGTTGATGGCAATCTTGCCATAGGCCTCCAGGTGGAACGGGTCAATCATGTTCACGTCGTTGAGGTCGGCGGTAGCTGCCTCGTAAGCGATGTTGATGGGATGCTTCAGCGGCAGGTTCCATACGGGGAAGGTCTCGAACTTGGCATAGCCGGCGCGTTTGCCACGACGGTTCTCGTTGTAGAGCTGACTCAGGCATACAGCCATCTTACCGCTGCCGGGACCTGGAGCAGTGACAATGACCAACTCGCGGGAGGTCTCTACGAAGTCGTTCTTTCCATAGCCCTCATCGCTGGCAATAAGCTGTACATTGTGCGGATAGCCTTCAATAGGATAGTGGATATAGGTCTTGATGCCCATGCGTTCGAGGCGGTGACGGAACTGGTCGGCTGCCATCTGTCCGTTGTAGTGGGTGATAACTACCGAGCCCACCATGAAGTCGCGCTTCATGAACTCGTCGCGCAGGCGCAGCACATCCTTGTCGTAGGTGATGCCCAGATCCGCACGTATCTTATTGCGTTCGATGTCTTCGGCACTGATGACGATGACAATCTCTATGCTGTCACGCAGCTGTGCCAACATGCGCAACTTACTGTCGGGTTGGAAACCAGGCAGGATGCGAGAAGCGTGGTGATCGTCGAATAACTTGCCGCCCAATTCCATGTAAAGTTTACCGTCGAACTGAGCGATACGTTCGCGAATATGCTCTGATTGTATCTTCAGATACTTCTCATTATCAAAACCTATTTTCATTTTACCTTAAATTTTATTCTCCCTGTACGTTTATCTATTGTGGCTTAGTTGCCCATCTCACTGATAAATTTGATGCGTACCAAGCGTATCTCTTCTTCTGTGTAGTCTTCCCCTAACTCATCGAATGCTGCCTCCAGGTCATCAGTCTCCGACTCCTTGAAGTATTCGTAGATGTCGAGCATATGGTCTTCGTCCACTACCTCACGCAGGAAATAGTCGATGTTGAGCTTGGTGCCTGAATAAACGATGGCCTCTACCTCGTCCAGCAGTTCATCGAACTCCATGCCTTTTGTGTTGGCAATGTCGTCAAGTGCAACCTGACGGTCGATGGCCTGGATGATGCTCACCTTCAGCTTTGACTTGTTGGCTACGGTGCGTACGCGCAAGTCTTCCGGACGTTCGATTTCGTTCTCTTCGCAATGGCGCTTGATGAGCTTGCAGAACTCCTCACCATAACGCTTGGCCTTGCCGGCTCCCACACCTGGAATGTTCTGCAACTCCTCGATGGTGACGGGGTATGTAGTAGCCATAGCTTCGAGCGAGGGGTCTTGGAAGATGACGTAGGGCGGCAGGTTGAGCTGCTTCGACATCTTCTTGCGCAGGTCTTTCAGTATGCTGAACAATGTGGGGTCGAGTGCCAATGAGGCGCCACCGTGCATTGGAGCTTCTTCCTCCGCTTCCTCGAAATCACCCTCTTCTACAATCTTGAACGACTTGGGGTGCTTGAGGAACTTCTTGCCTGCAGAAGTAACCTTGATAAGGCCGTAGTTTTCTACATCCTTACTTAGATAGCCATCTAACAATGCCTGACGAATGACATTGTTCCATACCTTGTCATCTTCGCCCATGCCTGAACCGAACACCTCCAGGTCTTCGTGGTGGTGATCCAGCACCTCATTCGTTTCGTTACCCTTAATAACGTCTACTATGTAGTCTTGTTTGAAATTCTCTTTCACTGCGTACACCGCATCAATGACGGTGCACAATAAATCTTGAGCTTCCACTTGTTTCTTTGGATTTAAGCAATTGTCGCAGTTGCCACAATTGGTCTCCTTGTACTCTTCACCGAAATAGTGCAGCAAAGTCTTGCGGCGGCACATCAATGACTCAGCATAAGCAGCAGTCTCCTGCAGCAACTGCTTGCCAATCTCCTGCTCGGCCACTGGCTTGCCCTGCATGAATTTCTCGAGTTTCTGGAGGTCTTTCTCACTGTAAAATGCGATGCACTGTCCCTCACCGCCATCACGGCCTGCACGTCCTGTCTCCTGGTAATACCCTTCCAAACTCTTTGGAATGTCATAGTGTATCACAAAACGCACATCAGGTTTGTCAATACCCATACCGAAGGCGATGGTAGCCACAATGATGTCAATCTTCTCCATCAGGAAGTCATCTTGTGTCTCGCTTCGAGTCACGCTGTCCATACCGGCATGATAAGGTTTTGCCTTGATGCCGTTGGCAACGAGTATCTCTGACAGTTCCTCTACCTTCTTGCGGCTGAGGCAATAGATAATGCCCGACTTTTCGGGGTTGGACTTGATGTATTTGATGATGTCCTTGTCAACATCGTCGGTCTTAGTCCTCACTTCGTAATAGAGGTTAGGACGGTTGAACGATGACTTGAACACCTTGGCGTGCATCATGCCGAGGTTTTTCTGGATATCGTGTTGCACCTTGGGTGTGGCAGTAGCCGTCAAGGCAATCAACGGTGCCTTGCCCACCTGGTTGACGATAGGACGTATCTTTCTGTATTCAGGGCGGAAATCGTGTCCCCATTCAGAGATACAATGTGCCTCATCGATGGCATAGAAGGATATCTTTACCTGCTTGAGGAAATCTACATTTTCCTCCTTGGTCAACGACTCTGGAGCCACGTACAACAACTTGGTTTTTCCACGCAAGATGTCATCCTTTACCTGCTCAATGGCTGTACGGTTGAGTGATGAATTGATGAAATGGGCGATGCCGTCTTCTTCGCTATAGTTGCGCATGGCATCTACCTGGTTCTTCATCAAGGCAATGAGAGGAGAGATCACGATGGCCGTTCCCTCCATCAGTAACGAGGGCAACTGATAACACAGGGATTTGCCTCCACCGGTCGGCATCAGGACAAAGGTGTCGTTGCCATCCAGCAGATTCTGTATTATAGCTTCCTGATTACCCTTGAAGGTATCGAAGCCAAAATATTTCTTCAACTCTTCTGTCAAAATGTATTTTTCAGCCATAACCATGGGGTTGTTTTAGATGATTGTTATGCGTATGCCAAAAGGACATGTCTAACAAAGGTATAAACAACTTGCAAAATATCAAATGCAATTGCAGTTTTTTTTTACTGCAAATGCTAAAAAACAGACTGAACTACGAAAAAATGCCTATTAGCTGTTCTGTAATCGTGAAATATTTGCTTTTTCCAGCTGACTCTTGGCGTAATCCAGTGTAACGGTAAAAGTTTTCTTCTTGCTGGAAGGCAAGTCGAACATCACATCCATCATGATGGCCTCGACAATGGAGCGTAAGCCACGGGCACCGAGCTTGAACTCGATGGCCTTATCGACCACATATTCCAGTACGTCATCATTGAAACTCAGTTTCACTCCATCCATCTCGAACAGCTTGATGTATTGCTTGGTGATGGAGTTCTTGGGCTCAGTAAGGATGTTGCGCAAGGCTGTCCTGTCCAATGGGTTGAGGTAGGTCAGGATAGGCATACGACCAATGATTTCGGGAATCAGACCGAAGGCTTTGAGGTCTTGCGGAGCGATGTATTGCATCATATTGTCCTTGTCCACCTTTGCCGCGTTCTCAACTGCGTGGTAACCCACCACATGTGTGTTGAGGCGCTGGGCAATCTTGCGTTCAATGCCATCGAAAGCACCACCGCAGATAAACAGGATGTTTTTGGTATCAACCGCAATCATGCGCTGCTCGGGATGCTTGCGCCCGCCCTGAGGAGGTACATTCACGATGGAACCCTCCAGCAGTTTGAGCAAACCTTGTTGCACACCCTCTCCACTTACATCACGGGTGATGGAGGGGTTATCACCTTTGCGGGCAATCTTGTCAATTTCATCGATGAACACGATGCCTCGTTCGGCAGCCTTCACGTCGTAGTCCGCCACTTGCAGCAGGCGAGTGAGGATGCTCTCAATGTCCTCGCCCACATAACCTGCTTCGGTCAGCACCGTAGCATCGACGATGGTAAAAGGCACGCTCAGGAACTTGGCAATAGTACGTGCCAAAAGCGTCTTACCCGTACCAGTGGCACCTACCATGATGATGTTGGACTTCTCGATCTCCACCTCATCGTCGCCCATCTTTTGCAACAGACGCTTGTAATGGTTATACACCGCTACAGACAGGTACCGTTTGGCTTCGTCCTGACCGATAACATACTGGTCGAGAAAATCTTTGATTTCCTGTGGCTTGGGTAATGTCTTGAGGTCAAGGCCCAATTTGCTTTGGCTGACAGTCTTCAATGCTTCCTGGCAAATTTCGTTGGCACGTTCTACACACTCGTTGCAGATGTAGCCGTCGATGCCAGTAATCATCAACTGTACTTCTTTATCTGAACGGCCACAGAAACTGCATCTGTGGCCTGTATTCTTACTAACCATCTCTCTTGTTATTTCTTTTTGGTGAGCACTT
>OMSH01000076.1 GCA_900313715.1 uncultured Prevotellaceae bacterium | reverse complement strand
TTTTCTTGAGAAGAAAGAAAGTGGTGTGTTCCAAATAAATCTGAATTGACACAAAGTAGTGTACAAACATATCAGGTGTATCGGCCATCAGTTCGGCATAAGAGGCAAACGTCCTAATGGTGACATTGGGCACAATCTCTTCCAACAGACTCTCCAAACCTAACCTTGCCAACGAATTATAGTCTATTATTGCAATTTCTTTTTCCATCTTTACTTTGTTAGCTTTCTATGTATTTGATAACGGCTTCAGCACAACGTTCGCCGTCAATGGCTGCAGATACAATCCCTCCAGCATAGCCAGCCCCCTCGCCACATGGGAACAAACCTTGTACCCGCACATGCTGGAGCGAATCATTATCACGCAATATACGAACCGGCGAAGAAGTACGTGTTTCCACACCTATTACAATCGCCTCGTTGGTAAGAAATCCATGACTCTGCTTGCCGAAATGGCGGAAACCATCACGCATGCGACTGGCAATGAAATCGGGCATCCAGAAATGTAGAGGAGAAGGAATCAGCCCAGGAGCATAACTACTTTCCGGCAAACTGCTACCCAAACGCCCGTTTACGAAATCGGCCATGCGTTGTGCCGGTGCCGTCTGCTTATAATTGCCTTGCATCCAACATAAGCGCTCTAAGGCTGACTGAAAGGCCATCATCTTTAACGGAGATGGAAAATTGGAGGAAGAAGAATGATTTAAAGTACACGGAATCTCGAAAAGGGCATTCTCCATTTTCAATTTTCCATTATCCATTTCTATATCCTCCGGCCGTAGTTCCACCACCATGCCGCTGTTGCTCCATGCCGTGTTGCGATGACTCGGACTCATGCCATTCACCACAATCTGTTCAGGACCCGTTGCTGCAGGTACCACAATGCCACCTGGACACATGCAGAAGCTATAGACGCCACGTTCCTTTACCTGGGTAACGAAACTATATTCAGCTGCAGGCAGGTACTTGCCCCTACCCTCGCCTCGATGATACTGTATCTGGTCAATACGATGGGCAGGATGCTCCAATCGCACACCTACAGCAATGCCTTTTGCCTCTATCTCTATACCATTGGCGTACAACCATGAATAAACATCACGGGCAGAGTGGCCGGTAGCCAAAATGACTGGTCCCCTAAATTCATCTCCTGTTTGGGTCTGAATCCCCACCACCTTATTCTGTTGTATGATGATGGTATCCATGCGCGTCTGAAAATGCACCTCTCCTCCACAGTGAAGGATGGTGTTACGCATATTCTCTATGACCCCTGGCAATTTGTCGGTACCGATATGGGGATGTGCATCCACCAGAATGTCTGTCGAAGCGCCATGCTGGCAAAAAACATTGAGTATCTTCTCCACGTTGCCACGCTTCTTACTGCGAGTATAGAGCTTGCCATCAGAATATGCACCAGCTCCACCTTCGCCAAAGCTGTAATTCGATTCAGCATCAACAGCCTGTTTGCGAGATATATTGGCAATATCCAACTTTCGCTGGTGCACATCTTTGCCTCGTTCCACCACGATGGGACGCAAACCTAACTCAATGAGGCGCAAAGCTGCAAATAAGCCACCAGGGCCCGCTCCTACCACCACTACCGATGGCTTGTCTGATACGTCTTGGTATTGCACAGGTGTATAGACCAAATCCTCTGGTTGCTCGTTGATAAATGTTCGTAACGTGAGGTTGACAAAAATCGTACGTTGACGAGCATCGATGCTTCGTTTCAATATCCTTATTGCACTGATTTTCTCTATGCCCTTCTCTTCCAGCAACCATTTCTTCAGGTTGTCCATATCGAAGGCCACCTCTGGTAACACCCGTATCTGAAATTCACTAATCATTAATGGTTAACGTTTAATGGTCAATCATCCAAACAGCATCCTAAACGCCTCCTCTACTTTCCTTACTGGTACCAGCTCTATCTCCAAATGCTTGACATCTAAGCCTTGCATATTTTTTTGGGGTAAAAGGAAACGCTTGAATCCCAACTTCTGAGCCTCACTGATTCGTTGCATGATACGGCTCACGGGGCGTATCTCGCCCGACAAGCCGATCTCTCCAGCCATACATACGCCAGGCTCAATAGCAGCATCCATGTTACTTGACAAGATAGCACTGATAACGGCCAAATCTATCGCCGTATCGTTGACGCGTAAGCCACCAGCTATATTGAGAAACACATCCTTCTGAGCTAATTTGAAGCCCACACGTTTTTCCAGCACAGCCAACAGCATATTCATCCTGCGAAGGTCAAAGCCTGTGGCAGAACGTTGTGGGTAGCCATACACCGCACTGCTCACCAGCGCCTGTACCTCGATGAGCAAAGGCCTCACTCCCTCAATAGCGCCAGCAATGGCAATGCCACTCATCCCCTCATGTTCCTGGTTCAGCAACAACTCTGACGGGTTGTTCACCTGTCGCAAGCCATCTTGACGCATCTCATAGATACCCAGTTCGTCAGTACTACCAAAGCGGTTTTTGTTACTACGCAAGATGCGGTACATATAATGCTGATCACCTTCGAACTGCAACACGGTATCGACAATGTGTTCTAAAATCTTAGGACCTGCTATCGTTCCTTCTTTATTAATGTGTCCTATTAAGATTACAGCCGTATGGCTCTCCTTTGCGAATCGCAGAATAGCAGCAGCACACTCGCGCACCTGTGTGATGCTTCCTGGAGACGAATCCACCAGCTCGGTATAGATGGTCTGGATGGAATCTATAATTACGATGTCAGGTTCCACCTCCTTGATATGCTTGAATATTTGCTCCAGATTTGTCTCACAAAGAATCAAACAGTCTTCATTATTAACTGATGAATGTTGCAAGCGGTCGGCACGAAGCTTGAGTTGTCGTTGACTCTCCTCTCCACTTACATAGAGGATTCGTTTCTCAGACATCTGCAAGACTGTCTGCATCACCAGGGTACTCTTACCAATACCAGGCTCACCACCCAACAATACCAGAGAACCTTTTACCAATCCGCCACCCAGCACACGGTTCAGCTCTTCGTCGTGCATATCTATTCGTGGCTCTGCAGCAGCATCAATGTCACGAAGCCGCATCGGTTGCTGACTACGCAAGACATCGTGCCCTATGCTTGCACTGGCACTTTTAGCTGGCGATTCCTTGTGAATCACCACCTCTTGAAACGTGTTCCATTGTCCGCACGAAGGACACTTGCCCAACCATTTAGGTGAGTCATAGCCGCAATTCGAGCAAACATAAGCATACTTATCTTTTGCCATAATCTAAAAAAAATAGGCGGTACGCAAACTTAGCCGTCAGCAACCAAAAAGCCATTCCTCAAAGGAACTTTTGTCAGGTTGCAGGTTGACATCATATTATTAATTGTGCAAAAATACAGCTTTCTGGGCGTTTTAGCAAATTAAACACCATATTTCCTCCATCCTTGTTTCGCCAGTTCATTTTTTGGGAATAACAAATAAAAGGGAACTGTAAAAAAAGGGAAATATGTTTGGTATAAAGAAAAGAAAACTGTTACTTTGTAATTACCTAAAAAAGGGAATCTTATTGTTTAACATTAAATCACATTAGCTATGGAGACAAAAAAAGTTATAAAAGATCAGGAACTTAAGCAGGTAGTTGGAGGCGGTACAACTATTAAAAGTGTTAAACCAATCATTAAGAAAGAGGAAATTCGTTCTAAACCGACCAATGGTTGTATTTTATAACAGAATGGCTACAAACTGATTATGACAGGTAGTTTGTGAAATTAAAATAAAAAGGGGAAGATTGTCCCCTTTTTATTTTTGATTGGAGTAGATATTATTTCTGCTTCAGTAAGTCGCGAATCTCAGTCAACAAGGTTTCTTCCTTGGTCGGAGCAGGAGGCTCTGGCGCTGGAGCAGGTTCTTCTTCCTTCTTCTTGTTCAGCTTGTTCATGCCCTTAATCATTAAGAAGATACAGAAAGCCACAATCAGGAAATCCACAATATTCTGGATAAACTGACCATAAGCCATCACCGAGGCGCCAGCCTCTTGAGCTTCAGCCAGTGTATGGAAATCACCCTCACCACTCAGTTTTACAAACAGGTTAGTGAAGTCAACACCACCCGTACACAAGCTGATAACAGGCATCAGCACATCGTTCACCAAAGAGGTGACAATTTTGCCAAAAGCACCGCCAATGATTACACCAACAGCCATATCCATGACGTTGCCCTTCATAGCGAATTCCTTAAATTCTTTAACAAATCCCATAATTTAATGTTTTTTATTAATTAATAAACTTCTATGATGCAAATATATGAAAACATTTTTGTAATTTTGCACCGCAAAAGAAAAAAATATGCTTTTTGCATGTAAAATTGTAAAGACGTAAATAATACAATAAACCTTTTAAATTAATTTTAAAATGACAAAAGTTGCAATTAACGGTTTTGGCCGTATCGGTCGCCTCGCTTTCCGTCAGATGTTCGAGGCTGAAGGTTATGAAG
>OMSH01000081.1 GCA_900313715.1 uncultured Prevotellaceae bacterium | reverse complement strand
CGTTTCTTTTCTGCTTCAAGATAATCTTTCTCTTTAAATTTCTTGCCACCAGCAACTGCATCCAGAACCTCATCCTTGAGTTCTTCTCTTAAAAAGTTGTTATTCTCCATAATTCATTTATTTATTACATTCATCTAAACTCGCAGTAAAGATAAACTATTAATTTATTATTTGCAAATAATAGTCAAAAAAAAATGCCACATATGGTGCCAATCAGTGTCCTCACTAACACTCTATATGAACTTGCCATGAGCAATATTCTGGCAATCTTATTCAGCTTGTGGTAATATGAAGTTCTGATTGGCATACACGCTATAGATTTTTTACTCCTGCGGTATGGCTTGTAATAAAAAACTTCCTATCTTTGCAGAGATAAAACCCATATCACGATATTCATCTTAAAATTACAATACTATGAGAAGGAAATTTTTAGCAGTCCTGTCAATGCTATTGACCGTTGCAGGACTATTCGCTCAACAGCAGCAAAATCAGCTACCAAAAGCTATGACAGATTATGAAAAAGGTACACTACCCTCAGAGACTAACGTTCTGAGAGCAGAGTATCCACGTGTGGACCCACAAACCCGCAAGGCATATTTTAAATTCTACCTGCCATTGGCACATACGGTGACAGTGAGTGTACCTAACGAGTTTAAGGGTACAAAAGATAAGGATGGTGTATGGACCATTGAGACTGACCCACTGCCTGTGGGTTTCCATTACTATTTTGTGACGGTGGACGGTGCACGTATGACAGATCCCAATAGTAAGTCGTATTTCGGCTATACACTAAACGCTGGTGGTATTGAGGTGCCTGAAGGTCCAGAGGGCAACTACTACCGTTTTAACAAGGATGTGCCTCACGGACAAATAAGGTCGGTGAACTACTACTCTGAAATAAATGGAACAAACCGCCATGTGAACGTATATGTTCCTGCCAGCTACGAGACTGGGAAAAAACGCTATCCTGTGCTTTATCTGTTACATGGTAGTGGCGAGGATGAGTTCGGATGGGTGAACCAGGGACATGTGGATTTCATGATGGACAATTTGATTGCGAATAAAGAGGCAGAAGAGTTTATTGTGGTAGTGATGAGTGGTGATATTCTAACCACACCAGAAATTCGAAATGTACCGGGCAAAACTGTATCTGATATCTATATCAACGAACTGGTGCCATTTATTGACAAGAATTTCCGCACCATAGCCAACCGTGACAACCGAGCAATGGCTGGCCTTTCACGTGGTGGAGGTCAGACAACTTCAACAGTGTTAGATAACCATAACATGGATAAGTTTGCTTGGATGGGATTACTAAGTGGCTTATTCCGCGTGAACGACGAGAATGTAAAAACAGTATTCGGTGGCGCGTTTGCCGACCCAGCAGCATTCAATAAGCAGATGCGCTTGCTGCACATCAGCTGGGGTTCTGAGGAAGGTAACTTTGGATTCCCCGCCAGCTGCAGCGCCGTGCAGAAGCAGGGCATAAACTGTGTGACCTACGTATCTGAAGGCACTGCACACGAATGGCTGACCTGGCGACGTGCTTATCGTGATTTCGCCAAGAGGTTATTCAAGAAATAAACCAGGCTTTTCACTCGAATTCCAATTCGCCAGAATATGAGATGGCTTCAAGTTGCTGAGCCTTTACGTTGAGCGAAGACCTGCCATTATCATATATGATAATATTATAGGTATAGGAGTCTTCTGTGCTCCTTAACTTAATATCAATGTTGCGTTGTCCATTCTTCTTAATATCCTCTTTGTAGCTATTAATGGGGGCAGAGAAAGACAGACCATTGGTACCACCGTAAGGAATGTTATAGGCACGGCCAACATAAGGCAAACTGGAAAAGAGGGAATCATTACGTACTGTAACGTAATAGTCGGTCACGTTTCTGGCAGAACCTCTCATTGGAATCATACGGTCGATGCTAATAGTGAAATCACGGGCATCCAATGCCTCAGTAACTTTCGTGGCTTGTGATACCTTCTGAGCAGATTGATCCTTTTGAGCAGCGCATGAGCCAAACAATAGGCAGGTTATCAAAGTAACCATCATGAATTTAAAAAATTGTTTCATAATAATGATTAATTAATTGTTTGTTGCAAAGATATATTTTTAATAACAAATGTAAGACAGTTTACAGGTTTTTTATAATATGAAAAAAATAATAATATTAATAGGAGTAGCAAGTATGATGACAGCCTGCTCCTCCTCTCCTACTAAGGAGGAAGTAGAAATTGTGGCACCCGAAGGTTATCAGTTGGTGTGGCACGATGAGTTTAACGAGGGCACCGAACTAAGTGAAGAGTGGATGCATGAGGTAAAGGATGACCACTGGGTGAACAATGAGTTACAGAATTACCGTGATGGCGAGGCTGATGGCAAACGTGTAACAGAGATTAAGGATGGCAATCTGTTAATCAACTGCTTCAAAGGCTCTGACGGCAAAATCTATTCCGGTCGCGTATATGCCCATCGCACAACAGGATGGGAATATGGTTATTTCGAAGCTCGCATCTGGTTGCCAAAGGGAAAAGGCACCTGGCCTGCATTCTGGATGATGCCTGTAAAGAGTGAATACCGTTGGCCGCAATGTGGCGAAATTGACATCATGGAGGAAGTGGGTGTAGTACCCAATGATGTTTCCTCTTCATTGCACACACAGACCTATAACCATGTAAAAGGTACGCAAATAACCCACCACCTCGACATCGAGAATGCTGAGGAAGGCTGGCATGTGTATGCATGTGAATGGACACCCGATGCTATCACAACCTTTGTTGACGGACAAGTGCAGTTAGCTGCTACTAAAACTGAAATGGGAGAAGGACACGACGAGTGGCCGTTCCACTATGCCTTTTATCCAATCCTCAATTTGGCTTGGGGTGGTGACTGGGGTGGTATGGAAGGTGTTGACGAAAGTGCACTTCCTATCACAATGAAAGTAGATTATATTCGCGTTTTTCAAAAAAAACACTAATTTTGCACTGATTTATACTAAATGTTATATTAAATGAAAGCAAAGTATCTTTTAACAATGGTAGCAAGCCTCTCTCTTGCAGCTTGCGACCAATCTCCTAAGCAGACATCTGGCCTGCATCTGGAATATATGGACCAGACCCAAAAGCCTGGTACAGATTTTTATCAATATGTTAACGGTGGTTGGCAGAAACTGCATCCACTTCCTGCCGACAAGGCTCGTTTCGCCACTTTTGACATGCTCTCTGAGCGTGCTTCAGAAGCACTCAGCACCATGGTGCAAGAGTTGGCCAAGACACAACACGAGACAGGTACCAACGAGCAGAAAGTGGGCGACATGTTTACATTGGTAATGGACAGTGTTCGACTTAATGCAGAGGGGGCTGACCCCATCAAGGCTGACCTTGCTGAGATAGCTGCCCTGAAGAATCCAAAGGATGTATATGAGCTATTGGCAAAGTTGAACAAGCGTGGAGTGAGTGCATACTATGGTTTAGGCGTAGGCACTGATGCCAAGAATTCCAAAGCACACATCATGAGTTTGCGTCAGGGTAGCCTTTCATTAGGGCAGATTGACTACTACAAGGAAAACGATGACAATACCGTAAGAATTCGCGAGGCTTTCAAGAAGCACATCGTGAATATGTTTAAGTTGGCTGGATATAGCGATGCTTATGCCGAGAAGGCTCGCGACGTGGTAATGGAAGTGGAGAACGAGTTGGCAAACAACTTCCGTAGCCGCACACAGTTACGTGACCCTGAAGCCAATTACAACAAAATGACCATCGATGAGGTAAAGAAGTTGTATCCATCAGTACCATTCCAGAAGATTTTTGATATTATGGGCATACAAGGTGAGGTGAACGAAATCGTAGTTGGTCAACCAGAGGCTATAACTGCCGCTGTGAAAATTATCGATAAGTTACCTGTTGACAAACAGATACTATACCTGCAATGGAAGCAGATCTCTTCAGCTGCCAACAACCTGAGTGATGCGTTTGTTGCTGAGAGCTTTGACTTCAACAGCCGTGTAATGGCTGGTGTTCAGCAACAGGAGCCTCGATGGAAACGTGCTTTACGCGCTACCGAAGGTTCATTGGGAGAGGTATTGGGCCAGCTTTATGTCAAAGAATTCTTCCCCCCCGAAGCAAAAGCTCGTATGGTGGAACTTGTGAAGAGCGAACAGGAAGCACTGGGTGAACGCATCAAAGCCCTGACTTGGATGAGTGACGCGACTAAAGAGCAGGCACTGGCGAAGTTGGCAACCTTCCGTGTAAAGATTGGTTATCCAGACGAATGGAAGGACTATTCAGGTCTAACTGTTGACCCTCAGAAATCATATTATGAAAACGCCAAGGTAGCTCGTCTGTGGAGATACCAGGAACAGATTGACAAATTTGGCAAACCCGTTGACCCAACCGAATGGCATATGACTCCACAAACAGTGAATGCTTACTATAGTTCAACCACCAACGAGATTTGTTTCCCAGCTGGTATCCTTCAGCCCCCATTCTTTGACATGAATGCTGACGATGCTTTCAACTATGGTGGTATCGGTGTTGTAATCGGTCATGAAATGAGCCACGGTTTCGACGACTCTGGTCGTCAGTTCGACAAGGACGGTAACATGTCTGGCTGGTGGTCAGAAGAAGACAATAAGAACTTCAAGGAGCGTGCTCAAGTACTGATTGACTTTTTCTCAAGTATCGAGGTAGCTCCAGGTGTATATGGCAACGGTGCCATGACATTGGGTGAAAACATCGGTGATCATGGTGGTCTGAAGATTGCTTACACTGCTTATAAGAATGCAACCAAGGACAACCCACTGCCTGACAAGGATGGCTTTACAGCTGATCAGCGTTTTTTCCTGGCTTTCGCTGGTGTATGGGCTAATAACATCACCGATCAGGAGATTCTACGTCGCACCAAGACAGATGTTCACTCACTGGGTCGTTGGCGTGTTAACGGTGCCCTGCCTCAAATCGACGCATGGTATGAGGCCTTCAACATCACTGAAAATGATCCGATGTTCATTCCAAAAGAAAAACGTGCTGATGTTTGGTAAAGAGAACCTCTCTTATGACTTGACATAAAAGAATAGAATCAAAGGCTGACACTTCAAGATCGTCAGCCTTTTTTCATGTAAACGTTGCTATTTATGATATTATTCTTTACATTTGCAAATATTAAATTATTAAAACCATGAAACGCAGGGAATCATTGAAGGTATTGGGAAGTATTCCTTTCTTGGCATTTGGGGGAATCTCGTCTGTAGAAGCAAAACAGATTGAAAAAAACAAGCAATCTTTTGCAACTGAGCCAAAGAATATCATCTTGGTGTTGGCCGACGGTATGGGAGTTGCCCAATGGCAGGCAGGAGCCATTGGTAATGGGGGAAAACTCAACGTAGGTAGAATGACGAACACAGGACTGATGACTACTAACCCACTGGATAACTTCTGCGGTGACGCTCCTTCTCATTGCACCGCTTTAGCATGCGGCATCAACAGTCACAAGGGTGCAGTAGGCGTAGATAAAGATGACAAAACTGTAAAGAATATCATAGAAATGGCAAAAGAGGCTGGTATCGCAACTGGCATTGTATCAAGCAATACGCTGGTAGAAGGCAGCAATGTGCCATTTGTTGGGCAT
>OMSH01000038.1 GCA_900313715.1 uncultured Prevotellaceae bacterium | reverse complement strand
CTGGTTACGTGGCAAATCTTGTGGCATATGACGATAATTGGCAGGTGCAGCGCGTAATGATGGGTGGTATTTGGACATACGAAAGATAACAACTTTAAGTTTTCAATTCTCAATCAAAAATAAACCGTGATCAGTGATTTCGATAAGGCGACGCTTATAGAGGTCACCTACGGCTTTCTTGAACACCTTTTTGCTCACTTTGAAGCGTTGGTAGATTTCTTCTGCAGGACTCTTATCGTGCAGGTAGCATCTGCCACCGTTGTTCTCCATATAATTAAATAAGGTGTCGGCAAAGTCGAGTGTCTGCTGACGTCCTTTCTTCTGCAATGCAACATCTACCTTGCCATCATCACGCACCTGTATGATATAACCTTTCAGGCTGTCTCCAACTTCCAACTCACGGAACACCTGATTGTCAAATACCAGACCTTGGTATTTGTTATCTATAATTACCTTGTATCCCATATTGGTATGCTGCCATACAAGCAGGTTTACCTCTTCATCAGGGGTATAGGGAGGACGCTCTGTAGAAAGATAATGCTCCACCTTTGCTGAAGCCATGATGCGGAAGCTCTCTTCATCCACATGGGTATGGATGATATAGCTACGCCCTACCTCCATCTTGCGTTTTTGTTCGCGGAAAGGGCAGAACAAATCTTTCATCAAGCCCCAATCCAAGAATGCACCATACTGGTTCACCCAAGAAACCTGTAAGTAAGCGAACTCACCTACTTGTACATAGGGCTTTAATGTGGTAGCTATTAGTCGCTCTTCGTTATCGAGGTAAACAAATACGTCTATCGACTGCCCAATTTCGTAGTTGTAGGGCACATAGCGTGCAGGAAGCAGGATTTCACCTTCTTCTCCGCCGTCCAGATAAAGACCAAAATCTACTTCCTTTACAATCTTCAGTCGGTTGAATTTTCCAAGTTCTATATCCATAGTATTATTTTTCTACGAAGATAATATAAAGTCTGAATAAAAACAAATTTTTCGCCAATCTCGTTTGACGTATCGAAAAAACTGCTTAACTTTGCACTCGCTTTTTAAAGCCCGATGGTGTCATAGCTCAGTTGGTAGAGCAAAGGACTGAAAATCCTTGTGTCCCCGGTTCGATTCCTGGTGACACCACAAGAATATAATGAAAAGTGCATCGGAAAGTAGCGCAGTTGGTAGCGCACTACGTTCGGGACGTAGGGGTCGGGCGTTCGAGTCGCCTCTTTCCGACAAAAAAAGCTGGAGAAAATCCAGCTTTTTTTGTGGTACTTTTTTCATGAATAGACTTGGCTCAAGCAAGTTTCTATGCTTTCGTTGCCCACAAAAACTTGACATTTCTTTTGTCAATTGTCAAAGAATTCTTCCTGCAATCCTAAACTTCAGTACAGGGTACACCGTCAACTTATCGACAATCTTAGAAAAGTCGTCATTAGACTTATCATTAAGCATTTTACTAATATCGCCAAATGCAGAAGTTGGAACAGGCTTACCATGCAGTTGCACACCCAGTTCAATACGGCATGCTACACGACCTTTAGGAACGGCGCGACCATAACCAAGTCCAAAATAAGGGCGTACAGCGTTAACCTCAATAGCGCCGTTAACCTTGCCGTTTTTAACTGGAATTTTATATTCACCGATTTCCAAGTAACCATCACCGATTGCGATATTATCACTTAGGTTACCTGTTAATTTGACAATCTTCTTGCCCCCGAAAGAAAGGCCTGCAGTTACAAAGAAACCGTTGCCAAAAGGATAAGCATCAACAGCTACATCGATTGTTGTACGGCTGATCTTGCCTTCAACAGCAAAAGAAGCAGGCACAGTTAATCCACCTTCAATGATATCACCATGCATCCTGTCGTTCATTTTTATGCCTGGCATAAAGTTCACGCCAGCTCTAAAAGCAGCATACTTGGTTAATGATGTGGCCACATCCACGCTGATACCTTGTGTGCCTACGCCTGCACCGAGAGCCAAATGGTTGAATACGTCATTTTGCGCCATTGATGAGGTTGTGGATATAACAAGGATAATCAATGAAATTAAAATCTTTTTCATATGTATTAATATTATTGATTAGCGCGCAAAAGTACTATTTTTTTTGCTTACATGGTATTTTTTAGTCCAATATTTTTGCAGCATAATCAAACTTTACGTAAATTTGTGAGCAGAACATAAATTTTTAACTTTTAAATAATAATATCATGGATTCATCTTTAAAAGTAGAGAAGCCCTATGTGGTGGGTATTGATATCGGTGGTACCAACACCGTGTTTGGTTTGGTTGACGCGCGTGGTACAGTAGTTGACGTTGACAAGATCAAGACTGGCAAGTACGAGAAGGCAGAAGATTATGTTGATGCAGTCTGCACTGGTCTGGAGAAACTGATCGCGAAGAACGGCGGCAAGGACAAGGTGAAGGGTATAGGCATCGGTGCTCCTAACGGTAATTATTATACAGGTACAATTGAGTTTGCTCCTAACCTCCCTTGGAAGGGTATTATCCCACTGGCACGTCTGTTTGAAGAGAGAATAGGTATTCCTACCGCTCTGACTAACGACGCTAACGCAGCTGCTATTGGTGAGATGACCTATGGCGCTGCTCGTGGTATGAAGAACTTCATTATGATTACCCTGGGTACTGGTGTAGGTAGTGGTATCGTAATCAATGGCCAGATGGTATATGGTTGCGACGGCTTCGCTGGCGAGTTGGGTCATGTAACTATCCGTCGTGACGGCCGTCTGTGCGGTTGTGGTCGCAAGGGCTGTCTGGAGGCTTACTGCTCTGCTACAGGTGTGGCTCGTTCTGCTCGCGAGAAATTGGCTCAGAGCACAGAACCAAGCTTGCTGCGCGAAATCCCTGTTGATGACATTACTTCAAAGGATGTGTTCGATGCAGCTAAGAAGGGCGACAAGATTGCTAAGGAGATCTTCGAGTTCACTGGTCAGTTGCTGGGTGAGGCGTTCGTTGACTTCATCGCATTCTGCAGTCCTGAAGCTATTATCCTGTTCGGTGGTTTGGCTCATGCAGGCGACTTGTTGTTCAAGCCTATCCAGAAGACAGTTGATGCTAATGTTATGCCAATCTTCAAGGGCAAGTGCAAACTGCTGATGAGTGAGTTGAAGGATGCCGATGCTGCTGTGCTGGGTGCAAGTGCACTGGGCTGGGAGTTGAAAGATTTTGATGCCTAAATCAACATTGAATAATGTAAGTGGAGGCTACATTTGTAGCCTCCATTTTTTTTACCCAATTAATGAGATTTACTCTACTACGGGTAGAGTGGCTGTCCTCCCGTAGTAGAGTGCTCTTCTTCCCGTAGTAGATTTTTTAATCATTTTTCAGGCACTTGGGCCAATGTAGCCACAAGGAAATCCCAGAACTTAGGGACACTCGGGATATAGGCACGTTCACCTGGAGTATGAGGGGATTCTAGTGTCGGACCAAAAGAAATCATGTCCATCTTTGGATAGATGGCACCAATGATTCCACACTCTAATCCAGCATGAATGACCTTCACCAAAGGCTCCTTGCCAAACTGTTCTTTGTAGCTCTTACGCATAGCTGCCAAAATAGGAGAATCAACATTGGGCTGCCAACCTGAGTAACCACCACTTGTTTCAGTTCTCAGACCTGCCATGTTGAAACAAGACTCCAAACAGTCAGCCAAGTAATCCTTCATGCCGTCATTAGAACTACGAGCCAATATCTTAATATTTACATTACCATCGCCAATGTTTACAATAGCTAAGTTAGAAGAGGTCTCTACTGTATCTGGTACCGTTGGGATCATACGCATGGTGCCATTTTGGCAAGCCATGATAACAGCGATGATATTGTCTTGTATCTCCTCTGGAACTTTGGTAGCAGGCGTCTCTGTATCCTCCATCTTCAAGTGAATGTCTTTCTCAATAGGGTAGAATTCGGCGTTTAGCTGTGCCTCATATTCCTGGATGTAAGTATCCAAACCTTCCATGTCTTCAGGGTTGAACAGTAACACGGCTTGAGCCTCACGAGGGATAGCATTGCGCATGTTGCCTCCATTGAAAGAAGCCAACTCGCAGTCAAATTCTACCAGCAGGTCGTGTACCACGCGTGCCAGTTGCTTGATAGCATTGGCGCGTCCTTCATTGATTTCCATACCAGAGTGTCCTCCACGCAATCCTTTCAACACAATCTTCTTGGCAATGAAGCCTGCGGTAGGGGTGGTTTCCTGATATTGCATGCTGGATGTGATATCTAGACCACCTGCACAACCGATGTAAAGCTCGCCCTCTGACTCAGAGTCAAGATTCAGCAGAATATCACCTTTTAAAGTATCCGGGCTAAGTGCAAATGCACCAAACATGCCAGTTTCCTCGTCTTTGGTTATTAATGCCTCCAAGGGACCATGCTTTATGTCCTTTGATTCCAACACAGCCATGATAGCAGCAACGCCTAAACCATCGTCAGCCCCCAGAGTAGTGCCCTTTGCTCGTACCCATTCGCCATCAATCCATGTCTGTATAGGGTCTTTGGTAAAGTTGTGCTCCACATCTACTACCTTCTGAGGGACCATGTCCATGTGTGCTTGAAGTACCACGCCCTTGCGATTCTCCATGCCTTGACTAGCTGGTTTTCGAATCACCACATTGCCTGCATTGTCGATAAAAGATTCAAGGCCCAGGTTCTTTCCAAAGTTAATTAAAAAATCGCTCACTTGCTCGCAGTGTCCTGAAGGACGGGGTATCTGTGTGAGCGCATGAAAGTTTTTCCATACCCCCTGAGGGGCTAAATCCAGAATTGTACTCATAGATTATTTTGTTTATTTATTGATGTTCTGCGAATATACGAATTTTTATTTATGATAAATACTATTTGATACTTTTTTTTAAAAATAGAGAGATATAAAGAACAACTGATTAAAATATTTGCTATATTTACACCAAATATTTGTATTTGTTAATCAAATGCCATTTATTTAATATAATAGTTTATAACCATGTATTTCACGAGAAGAAACTTTATGAAGACAGGAGCAGCCGCTGTTGCTGGTTTTACGATTGCTCCTAATGTGATTTTGGGTAAGACAAATGGACACGTTCCCCCAAGTGATCAAATCAACATTGCTGGTATCGGTTTTGGTAACCAGGGCGCAGGTGACTTGCAGAACATAGCTGATCCTGATGCTCCCGTTAAACGCAATGGTCTTGGTGGTATGCAGTGGGCTACCAACCAGCCATATGCAGGAATCCGCATTCAGCGTGCTCGCCGTGCTTCTGACAGCATTGTACAGATGGGTGATGCTGGTCGTCAGCCTATCCACCATGCTAATATCTATGCTTTGTGCGATGTGGATACCGAATACGGTGCTCCTATCTTCAACGCTTATTACAAGGCTAAGAGATATACCGACTTCCGCGAACTGATTGAGAAGGAGAAGGATGTGGATGGATATCTAATTGCTACACCTGACCATACTCATGCTATCATTGCTGCTACAGCTATGAAGGCTGGTAAGGCTGTATTTGTTGAAAAGCCTATGGCTAAAACCATCAAGGAGGTTCGCTACTTGGCTGAGTTAGCAAAGAAGACAGGTGTCGTTACGCAGATGGGTAACCAAGGTCACAATACCGAGGGTACTTACCAGACTGTTGAGTGGATTCGTAGTGGAGTGATTGGCAATGTTTCTGAAGTTCATATGTGGTCAAATCGCCCAATGTGGAAACAGGGTTACTTCAATCGTCTGCCTGCGCAGACCATCCCTCAGACACTAGACTATGATTTGTGGTTAGGTCCTGCTCCAGAAAAGCCATACAACGAAGCTTCATTGCACTTCGCATGGCGTGGCTTGTGGGACTATGGTACGGGTGCTATGGGTGACATGGGTGCTCATACCTTCGATGCTCCAATTTGGGCATTGGGTCTGGGAATGCCCGACAAGATTATGGCTACTACTACTCCTTATAACGATGAATATCTGCCTCAGGCAGAGGCTGTGAAGTATCATTTCCCGGCTCGTGAGGTTGATTCTCTGGATGGCAAGAAGAAGATTAAGATGCCAGAGTGTGTTGTTACTTGGACCGATGGCGGTATCAAGCCATATCGTCCATTCGAACTGGAGAATGGTCGTGCTCTGCGTGAGTGCCTCTATGTAGGTGATAAGGGCATGATGATGCACGGAACTCATGGTGCAAGTCCTGAACTTGTTCCTAATCGTCCTAATTTCAAGGAACCTGCTAAGGTGATTACCCGACCAAAGAATATTTATGTTGACTGGGTAGAGGCTATTAAGGAAGGTCGCAAGGCTGCTAACGATTTTGAAATTGCAGCTAAACTGACTGAAATCATGCTGTTGACCAATATTGCTGTAGCTGCTCAAAATACCAATATCACATTGGAATACGATGCTGCCAACATGCGCATTACAAATTGTGAAGAAGCTAACAACTACTTCCACTACGAATATCGAAAGGGTTGGGAACTTCCTGCAATCTAAATTGCTGAATTTAAATAGTAACTGCCTCTCTTTCAAAAGGGAGGCATTTTTTTTATAATGATGGATTATTCAACATGCTTTTATGGCAGTAAAGACCTTTTACCTTTTTGAGGACCTTTTTTTTGTTAAATATCGATGAAAAGGCATAACGTATTAAAAAAATTCTTATATTTACACGGAATTTTAAGCTTTAATGAATTATTGTTTCATTTAATATTAAAGAATTATTATGAACGTTACTCGTAGAAACTTTTTGAAGACAGGAGCAGCTGCTGTTGCAGGTTTTACAATTGCTCCTAACATCATCTTGGGTAAGTCTCATGGTCACATGGCTCCAAGTGATCTTCCTAACATCGCTGCTGTAGGTGTTGGTAGTCAGGGTGGTGGCGATATTCAGAATATCGCTGATCCAGATGAGAAGATTGGCAGAAGACCTAATCCTGATCGTAAGTATGGTGGTTGGGTGTCTCCTAATTTCGCTGGCTTGCGTCCTGAAAGAAGAATGGTAGATCAGGGCGTGCAGATGGGTGATGCCGGCAAGCAGCCGATCCATCATGCCAACATGTATGCTCTTTGCGACGTTGACCTTGACTATGCTGGTCACATCATGGCTGGTTATCCAAAGGCTAAGAAGTATCAGGACTTCCGCAAGATGTTAGACGACTGTGGTAAGGAAATCGATGGTGTATTGATCGGTACTCCAGACCATACCCACGCTATTATCGCTGCTTATGCTATGTTGCAAGGCAAGGCTGTGTTCGTAGAGAAACCTATGGCAAAGACTATTGAGGAGGTTCGTTATCTGCGTGATTTGGCAAAGAAGACAGGTGTTGTTACTCAGATGGGTAACCAAGGTCACAACATTGAAGGTACTTATCAAACTGTAGAGTGGATTCGCAGTGGTGCCATTGGCGATGTAACTGAGGTTCACATGTGGTCCGATCGTCCTGTATGGCGTCAGGGTGATTACCAGCGTCCTGAGGGTGAGGCTATTCCAAAGAATTTGGATTATGATCTGTGGTTGGGCCCGGCTCCTCTGAAGCCTTACAACCACCAGACTACTCACTTCGCTTGGCGTGGTATGTGGGATTATGGTACAGGTGCTATGGGTGATATGGGTGCTCATACCTTCGATGCTCCTATTTGGGCATTAGGTCTGGGTATGCCTGATAAGATCCAGGCTACTACAACTCCATTCAACGATGAATATTTGCCTATCACTGAACTTTGCCAATATCACTTCCCAGCTCGTACGGTTGATGGCAAGAAGATGCCTGAGGTAAATGTTTATTGGACTGATGGTGGTATCAAACTGTCTCGTCCAAAGGAATTGGAAGCTAACCGTCAGTTGAAGGAGTGCTTGTACATTGGTACTAAGGGCATGCTAATGCATGGTACTCACGGTGCATCTCCTGAGTTTATCCCAGCTCGTCCAGGATGGAAAGAACCAGCAAAGACCTTGAAGCGTCCAAAGAATATCTATGTTGACTGGGTTGAGGCAATCAAAGAGAAACGTCAGGCTGCTAACAATTTCGACGTAGCTGCTAAGCTGACCGAGATCATGTTGCTGACCAACATCGCTGTATTGTCACAGCAGCGTCACATCACGCTGGAGTACGATGCCAACAAGATGCAGATTACTAACCTGCCTGAGGCTAACCAGTTCTTCCGTCGTGAATATCGCCATGGATGGGAACTGCCTAAGTTCTAATCTTAGTGATAGATGTATAAAAGAAGGTAGCCCAAGTGGGCTACCTTCTTTTATTATAGTTTCTCGCAAAATTCTATGGTTTCTTTATTTGGACCTTCAATTTTGAAGAACTTGATACCTCGCTCCCAGTAGGGCAGTTCATGAATAGGCGAGTCGCATATATGGAAGCCTTTTGATTTTACTACTTCATACAATCCCTCAATATTCTTCACATCAATGGCTATATGCTCAAACGAGCCTGCTTGCATGGCTGCTGGCTCTTTGTCATAAGTTTCTATCTGCAAATTACCGAATTGCAGAAATGCTACCTGTTGCCCATTGTCGTTGGTACGCTGATATACCACCTCAAATCCCAAAGATTGATAGAAATTGATGGTTTTGTTTATGTCCAGCGTAGGAATCCCAATATGCTGAAGTCCTGTGCAGAAATCCTTAACGTCCATTACTCAAGTGCCTTTTTCCAGTCCTCGAAGAGGGCGCTTTCTTTTTTATTCTCTACACAATCAGCATTGATGACATTGGTTACAAACTGACTGAGCGTTACTTTTATAACGCTTTGCTCTGCAGGGTTGAAGTAGCTGAGTAAATCTTTTGTCTCATTCACGATATCTTCCAGCTTGTATTGTTTTTGCAGTGAACTTTCCAATTCAGCCTTAACATCTTCAACAGGGCCTATGGCTGCCAGTTTGTCAATGAACCCCTCAATGAAATTCTTTTCACGCACATCGTATTTCCCGTCGGCGTGTGCAAAAAACAGACCAGTTTTGGCTACAAGCCATATAACTTTTTCAATAGGTTTGGTGTCCATAATTGTCATTGTTTAGCGCTACCGAATGCATTTGATGCCATTCCGATAACTGAGATTACACTTTGTGCTATTTCGCCGATATTCGCATTGGATAAGTCTCCTGCCAAACCTCCACTTGGTTGAGAACCGCCCAACAATGCACCTAAGATAGTTCCGAGGTCTATACCTCTGCCTTTACCTGCTGCAGCACCCCTCAAAATGCTACCTAAGTCAATCCCACCATTGCCATTAGCAGCACCTAAGACGCTACCCAAGTCGATGCCACCCTTACTCTCGTTGCTCGTTGGTATCCCATTGATGGTATCCAGTTCTTTTGAAATGTCAATGCCTTTGCGTGCGGGTTGCTGCGTCGTTGGCTTGTCGGTAGTTGCTGGCTTTTTGGTAACCTGCTGGCTTGTCTGTCCACCTAACACTTGGCCTAAGATGTCTCCCAGTGCGCCATTGGCAGAGCCGCCAGATGTGACAGAATTCAGAATATTACCTAATAGATCTCCCATAATAAACCCTTAATTTAAGATAAAACATATTCGACCTTAAATATACACCTATTTATTTAATTATGAAAGAAAAAGATTCTTTTTATTCAAAAATCTTTAAGGTTTTCGTCATCCCCTTGAAAGAAATGTTCCTCTTTACTACGTTTGAGATAACCTTCTGCAGCCTCTATCCAACGTTTGTACCTATCAGGGTTGCTACTTTTCTGTGCATTGTTGATAAACATCTGGAAATGTTTATCAGCATTGGCCCTGTCATGAATAATAGAGTAGAGGTAGGCAATGTGATAGATGTCTGTCAGGCGTTCGGGCTTGTAGGTCAAAGAACGTTTGAAATCTTCAATAGCCTCCTCAAACTTCAGTAAGCGGATTTGGGCATTTGCACGGGTGTTATAAAGTGACCACATCAACGTCTCGTCAGGAAGTATTTTTTCTATGGCTTGTGAAATGGCATTTACACCTTCGCGCTCGTTTCCGTTTAGTTTCGATGCCACAATACCATATTGCGCCAAAATATACTGATTCTTGTAACGATCTTTGCGAGCTGCTATTTTCAAACATTCATATGCTTGCCACAAACTATCTACACGAGCAAAGGCCAAACCCATGTAATAATTGGTGGAGGTAGAGTTGTCACCGGCATCACGGAGCTTTCTGTATTCATCAAGTGACTCTTCATAGTTCTCCGTTTGATAGAGCAGATAAGCTTTCAGACCATTCACGGCCATATTCTCATCGTCGTAGATGCAGAAATCATCTAATACAACAAGAGCAGAGTCAAGCATATCTCTATCTTCATAATTTTTTGCCAAGTTGATGATATTGTTGGCATTCTCGATATTCTTTTTGGCAATAATCTTTTCGTACACCAAGGCCGAGTCGGCATTATTCAGTTTCTCATGACTTTTAGCTATCAGTACTAAGTCGGCTTCCAAGCTATCCCTTTTCAATAGTTCCTGACAAATATTAATACTCTTCCGATAAATGCCTCGGTCATAATACACGCTGGCAATGTCTCGTTTAATACTGTCAGAAGGATGCAGTTCGTATGCCTGCTCCAGCAGTTGCAGAGCCTTCTTGTTATTAGAAGTGTCCTTATACTTCATGCCCAGCTGATAGATAGTCAGCCAATCGTTTTCTTGAACAGTGCCTTGTCCCCATGAGATGGAGATGCTACACCACATTAAAAATATGTAAATCAGTGTTCTCTTCATTGTGATATCATTATCTGTATATTTTCATCTTTCTTAGATAGTCTTTCAAAGGTTCCATGCCCATTTCACTTCGCCACTCATCCACTTTGGATTCGT
>OMSH01000007.1 GCA_900313715.1 uncultured Prevotellaceae bacterium | reverse complement strand
TGCACGACCAATGTCTGCGTTGGTTGGTGGGGCAATATGCCGACACCACACTCCCATCCTATAATGCCATCAACCCCCACAACCCCCAAATGGGTGGAGAACAATGCGAAATGTTCCGCAAAAAGCAACGTATCGTCATGAAGCGTGGTTTGACCCACCTATATGACGAGATGCCAGGACGTATGGAGCAGCACATCCGAGCATTGCTGATCCAGTTATGGGGCCACAAGAAGTATTACGAGGTTCGCAAGGGCGAACGCCTCATCACGCCTCAAATGCAGGAGGATGTAGAAGATGCTTGCCGTCATCATGGCTGGATGGGGCCTATCATTTATGATGGAGAACAGGAAGACTGGCTTTGGTAAAAATTTATCTTCTTGATTTTTAGTAATTTCAAAAACAATATCACTAGATTTGCATGTTAATATATAATTAATCATCAATGAAACAGATAATTTATCTTTTTGCAATACTGGTCTTATCCGCCTGCAATATAAATAATAAACAAACTAACGATGATACTAGCTATACAGATGATTCTGAAATAGTGGTTACTTTAGGAGATTGGGAAGAGGGATATTATAAGGATGAGTTCGGTGATAATACCGACGTGAAGCTGGTGTATCAAAAGGTGAAAGGGACTCACCAGTATGAGGACACAGAAAAAATGGACATGACAGCAGATATCATAGTTGACAAAGAAGAAGTGATGTTTCGACTACTGAGTGCAAATATATATGTTAGCGATGAGGATGATATAGTTTTCAAAATTAAGGATGAAGAAGGTGACGTATATGAATTTATCATGAAAGCTAATAAGAATGGCTATCTACGAACTACTACAGAAGAAGATGATATAATACTTAAAAACTTACTTTTCAAAGGTGGATGGCTTAAAGTTATTGCAGAAGTAAACAAAAGGTGGGGAAAAGAAACCTATAATTTTACCTTCAATGCAGACTGTTTAGAAAATGCTTTTGACGACTAAATTTGCATTCTTGATATAGAACTAACGGCTACTAACCAATTGGCTAGTAGCCGTTGACTTTGTAAATAACTGATCAAATAATTATTCCAGAGAATCAGCATATTCCATCTCTCCTTGCACAACAAAGAGAATGTCGTCATGCTCGAACTCTCCGATTTTGTCTTTCTTAGCTTCCTTTATGACGTAATCAACGACTTTATCCAAATCGATATCAATAAAGCCCTCGTCATCCGGATCGGCATCAAGTATGCCACTATTGGCATAATACTCGTCAATCACATCGAGGAAATAGTACAGCTCATCGTCTGTGAACTTTCCCTTTAAATCCTGTGGCAGATAACCCTTGATAAACTCGATGGTCTTCTCGTCATCAAGGTCATCAGCCAAAAACTCATCGTTAGCCATATTTTTAGAGCAAAGCTTCTATTTTCTGTGCAAAGACAGGCTTTGCAGCTGAACCCACCTGCTTATCTACCAACTGACCATTCTTAAAGAACAGGATAGTAGGGATGTTGCGAATGCCAAACTCCATTGTCATATCCTCATTGTCATCCACATTGCACTTGCCTATTACGACTTTCCCTTCGTATTCTGCAGCCAATTCATCAATAACGGGGCCTACCATACGACAAGGTCCGCACCAAGTAGCCCAAAAATCAATCACTACAGGCTTGCTGGTATCAGCCAACAGCTCTTTGTAGTTAGCATCTGTAATTTCTTTTACCATATCTTCAAAAAATTAGTTAATTATACCATTATACGCTTAATATCTTGCAAACATGATGCCAAACATCAATTGATGGCATAACTGATGTTCTCATATTGCTCCAGGCAGGATATAAGTTCCTTACCTACAGCCACTTTTACAGGACGTGCCACCATATCAATCTTCATGTCATTATCCATGATCTTCACGAACAAGTCGGCATTACCAGGATACTTCTGACAGATGTCAGTCAGGTTATCCACCAAAGGCTTGTCGATGTCATTCAACGGCAATGTGAGGGTGAACTTACGGATGACATTGTCCTTTACATCATTCATCAGCTCCACCTTATTAATCTTTAAGTCAAGACTTTCCGGCCGCCACTTGTTAGGTTCTACTTTGGCATGAATGAACACAAACATCTTTTCCTGTAAAAAGCCTTGATAAACAGCCCAGTCGTTTCTCCAAAAAGCTACCTCAAAAGAGCCTGAATAATCCTCTATCTTGGCAATACCATAAGGGTCGCCACGCTTACTCATACCCTTACGCAAACCTACTACCATACCACCAAATATCAGCTCCTCCCGACTCTGAAGTGCCTTCAGGTCTTCGAGCTCCTTCATATTAGTGTTGCAAACATGCTTCAGGATGACCTGATACTCATCCAACGGATGGGCAGAGAGGTAAATACCCACCAACTCGCGCTCACGGTTCAAGCGTTCGATGTCGCCCCAAGCCTCAGCCTCCGGAATGGGTGGAGTAGCAATCTCCACCTCGTTTTCGCCACCGAAGAGCGAATTCCTCATTTCGGCCTGCTCCATCTGATAGGTCTGTCCGTAACGCACCAACGTATCAAGGAACATCTCACCTTTCACATTACATCCGAAGAAACGCTCACGGGCGATGCCAAAACTATCGAAGGCTCCACAAAGAGCCAAGCTCTCATAAGCCTTACGGTTGACAGCTGACATATTGACACGTTGAGCAAAATCAAAGATATCCTTATAAGGACCGTTCTTCATACGTTCATCGATAATTGCCTCTGCAGCAGCGTCTCCCATGCCCTTGATAGCAGCAAGACCAAAACGGATCTCCCCTTTCTTATTGACACCAAACTTCTGATAACTCTCGTTTACATCAGGCCCCAAGGTAGCAATGCCCATCGCCTTACACTCGTCCATCAACTTGGTAATTTCCTTGATGTCATCCTTCCTTCGACTCATAATAGCCGCCATAAACTCAGGAGGATAATTTGCTTTGAGATAGGCAGTCTGGAAAGCTACCCACGAATAGCAAGCCGCATGAGATTTATTGAACGCATATGAAGCAAATTTCTCCCAATCGGCCCATATCTTCTCCAATATCTTGGGGTCATGGCCATTCTTTTGTCCGCCCTCAATAAACTTGGGCTTCATCTCGTCAACAATCTTCTTTTTCTTCTTACCCATCGCCTTACGCAACGCATCACTCTCACCACGAGTAAAGTCGGCTAATTGACGAGACAGCAACATCACCTGCTCTTGATAGACCGTAATGCCATAAGTATCCTTCAGGTATTTCTCCATACAAGGCAAGTCGTAACTAATTGGTTCCTTTCCAGACTTTCTGGCAATGAATGACGGGATATAGTCCATAGGTCCAGGACGATAGAGGGCATTCATGGCTATCAAGTCTTCGAATACCGTAGGTTTCAGTTGACGAAGGTAAGTCTGCATGCCCTGCGACTCAAACTGGAATGTACCAATCGTTCTTCCTTCTTGGTAAAGCTGATAGGTCTTTGGATCATCTATTGGGATGTTATCCAAATCAACATCTATGCCTCTGGTCAGCTTGATATTAGCCACAGCTTCCTTCAACTCAGACAATGTCTTTAAGCCAAGGAAGTCCATCTTTATCAACCCCGTCGATTCTATTACATGCCCATCATACTGCGTACAATTAGTCTTGACATTCTTGAAGTCAGGATCATCTGCCGTCGATACGGGCACCACGTTACTAATAGGCACTGGACTGATGATGAATCCACACGCATGAAGTCCTGAGCCTCGCACTGTACCTTCCAGCATTTTGGCATACTTGATGGTATTCCGCAAGCGAGGGTCAGACGATTTTTCTGCTTCTTGAAGCTCTGGGGTACACTTGATGGCATTGGGCAAATTCATCTTCAAATCATCAGGCAAACGATCAGGGATGGCCTTGACTAAATCATTCACCACCTGCAAAGGCACTTTTTCCACACGAGCAACATCCTTCAAGGAGTTCTTTGTTGCCATTGTAGCATAGGTAATGATATGTGCACAATTTTCATGCCCATATTTGTCTTCCACCCATTTGAGCACCTTGCCTCTGCCATCATCGTCGAAGTCAGTATCAATATCTGGCAATGAAATACGGTCAGGATTCAGGAAACGTTCAAACAGCAAGTCGTATTTTAATGGGTCTATCTTAGTGATACCTAAACAATAGGCTACCACAGAACCAGCTGCAGATCCACGTCCAGGACCTACCATCACGCCCAGTTCATCTCTTGCAGAATTAATAAAGTCCTGCACAATCAAGAAGTAGCCAGGGAATCCCATCGTTTTCATGATATGCAGTTCGAACTTCATACGTTCCTGCACATCTGGAGGTATTGGGTCTCCATATCTTTTCTTAGCACCCTTATAAGCCAACTCTGCCAAATAGTCAGCCTCGAATTTTATACGATATATCTTGTCGTAGCCTCCCAGCTTGGTTATTTTTTTCTTGCCAGCTTCTTCAGACAATTGATTCTCGCCGTTTTCATCGCTAGTAAACTCAGCATAAAGCTGTTCTTCTGTAAACTTCTTGCGCCACTCTTCTTCTGTGCCAAAGGATTCTGGAATGGGGAAGAAAGGCATGATAGGATCATTGTCAAGCCCATACACCTCCACTTTGTCAAGTATCTCCAAGGTGTTCGATAAAGCCTCTGGTACATCGGCAAACACCTCGTTCATTTCTTCACGAGTCTTGAACCACTCTTGCTTGGAATACAACATACGGGTAGGGTCGTCAAGGTCTTTAGAAGTGGCCAAACAAAGCAGATGGTCATGTGCCTCAGCATTCTCCTGATCCACGAAATGACTATCGTTGGTACAAACTAACTTGATGCCATACTCCTTTGCCAGTTCTATAAGTACTTTATTGACCTTTTGTTGCAAGGGGTAGGTCTCTCGGTTGGCCCTGAATGCCGGATCGGGGTTTTTCACCTCATGACGTTGTAACTCCAGATAATAATCATCACCAAACTGGTTCTTATACCATTCAATGGTCTCACGAGCTCCCTCCATATCACCTTTCAAAATCTTTGCAGGTACCTCTCCTGCAAGACATGCAGAACATACTATAAGGTCCTCGTGGTACTTTTCCAAATCGATCCTGTCAGTTCGTGGACGATTGTAAAAGCCATCCACCCACGCATCAGACACCAGTTTGATGAGGTTTTTATATCCATTCTGGTTCTTAGCCAACACAATCAAGTGATAACCGCCTCGGTCATCTTTGTCCTTCACCTCTTTTTGCCCATGACGAGCTACATACATCTCACAGCCAAAAATGGGTTTGAAAGGCTCAAGTCCTTCTTTCTTACGTTTTCCATTCACCTCAAGACAATAGTCATGAAATTCCTTAATACCAAACATCACACCGTGATCGGTAACGGCCATACCCTTCATACCATTAGCTATAGCTTTATCCACCAATTTCTTGATGCTTGCCTGGCCGTCAAGCAAGGAATAATACGTATGTACGTGCAGGTGAACGAAATCTTGCATACAACAAAAAAATAAGCATTATTAGTTTTCAAAGTTACAACGCTTCGGACTATTCCCCAAAAAATAAGCAAGAAAAAAAGTAAATGACTTTATTTATCCTTAAAATATTTGCTTAGTCTTCAAAATAAGATTAAATTTGCAGTTGGTTTTGATTTATCACATTTTTTTGCTGCTAAAATCAACATTGACAAATAATGAAAAGACTAAAAAAGATACATATACATCGTGAAGGTACACAGACTTTAATTGTAGGCTTTCTTGGTTTATTAATACTGAACGTAGCACTATTTTATGGATTTGGGACAAAAATCCCTTTTTATATTGTCCTTGGCGTCAGCGTCATTGTCTATGGCATTGTGGTCAACTTTTTCCGTTGCCCCATTCGCTTGTATGGCAAGGACACGACGAAAACAGTTGTGGCTCCAGCTGACGGAAAAATAGTGGTGGTTGAGGAAGTGGAAGAAAACGAGTATTTTCACGACAGACGTATCCAAGTATCTATCTTCATGAGCCTGACCAATGTTCACGCTAACTGGTATCCTGTTGACGGAACCGTGAAATTGGTAAGCCATCAAAACGGTAAATACATGAAAGCCTGGTTGCCCAAGGCAAGTCTTGACAACGAGCGTTCTACCATTGTAATCGAGACACCAGAAGGAGTGGAAATTCTGGTTCGCCAAATAGCCGGAGCAATGGCAAGACGCATTGTCACCTACGCCATCCCTGGTGATGCCTGTTACATTGACGAGCACCTGGGTTTCATCAAATTTGGTTCTCGCGTGGATGTATTCCTGCCTCTTGGTACAGACGTTAAAGTGGCTTTAGGACAGTCTACGACAGGCAACCAGACGGTTATTGCCCATTTAGCATAAATCATCCTGCATCATGGCTAATAGAATTACAAAACATATTCCCAATGCCATTACGTGCTTAAACCTCTTCTCCGGCTGCATCTGTTGTGTAATGGCATTCTGGCATTTGTATGACTATGCTTTGTTATGCATCGTACTTAGTGCTGTATTTGATTTCTTCGACGGTTTAGCTGCAAGGGCTTTAGACGCTCATTCCATCATAGGCAAAGACATTGACTCTTTAGCCGATGACATCAGCTTTGGTTTGGCTCCCTCAGTCATCATGTTTTCTTTTTTGAGTGATTACGTAATAGGAGAAGATTGGTGGACGGACTATGTACCGTTTATTGCTTTTCTGATTGCAGTCTTTTCCGCTCTCCGTTTGGCGAAATTCAACAATGACAGCCGTCAGGTGAGTTCTTTTTTTGGATTGCCAGTACCAGCTAATGCCTTGTTTTGGGGAGCATCTGTTGTTGGTTTCAACAATTGGATGTTGAATCTTCCCCTTTGGATATTGATTATTGCCATCTTATTATCGTGTTGGCTTTTGGTGAGCGAAGTACCTATGTTCTCTTTGAAATTCAAGAACTTGAACTGGAATGATAACAAAGTAAGATTCTTATTCCTGGCCGTTAGTATAGGACTCCTGTTTTGGGGCATTCCTGGCATTGCCCTTATTATTCTATGGTACATTGCCTTGTCTATTGGCGTATGGATATACAACTTCAATAATTTCCGAAAAGAATGCTAAGATTTATCCTACTGAGCATATTGTTCACCATTATCTTTCGCAAGATATGGTCATTCTTTCTCTACTTGAGACGTGTACTCGGTGGAGATAATCAAAATGAAATACGTCGCACAGACTATGACGTACGTCGTGAGCCTCAATCACAAAAGCGCAAAAAGATTTTCAAGGAAAACGAAGGAGAGTATGTTGAGTATGAAGAGGTCAATTGAGTTTTGCCCTTTTTGACTCAAAAAAAACTTTCATCAGCTCTGCACATTCTTCAGCCATTAGCCCACTAACAACAACAGTCTTAGGATGTAACGCCTTGGGAGCAAATTGCGTAAAACCTCTTTTCTCATCTGCAGCTCCATACACCAATTTACCCAACTGTGACCAGCCAATGGCTCCTGCACACATCACACAAGGTTCAACCGTCACATACAGGGTACATTCATTGAGATACTTTCCTCCCAAAACAGAAGCAGCTGCCGTAATTGCCTGCATCTCAGCATGTGCTGTCACATCTGTCAATGTCTCCGTCAGGTTATAAGCACGAGCAATAATCCTATCCTTGCATACTACAATGGCGCCAACTGGCACCTCACCTGCATTAAAGGCATGTTGAGCTTCTTGCAGTGCCATTTTCATGTAATATTTATCGTCCATATCAAATGATGTATTGTATTTCTTTAAACAAATAACTACGTTTGCGCTGGTTTTTATCTTCCAACACCAATCTGCCATCAGGCTCAACCATCAACAACTTTGCAGAGAATTCGCCTTCCTTGTCTTTATAGCGATGATAGCCCTTCCTTCGATAAAGCTGCTGGAAATAGTTAATGGTCAAATTCATCCTCATTTCCTCATCATCACTTTTTTGTTGGGCATAAAGACTTTGTATCTCCTCCATCACGTCTTGTAGTAATGTCATCCTATCAACCTTTCTGTTAATAATCGCACAAAGCGATACAGGATTAGGGGCATCGCTCAAAAAGATTTCTTGATTTACATTTAAACCTATGCCACAAACACACCTACCCAAATTCGCACCCTCAAGATATATTTCCACCAAAATGCCACAAATCTTCTTGTCGTGATAATAAATATCATTGGGCCATTTAATCGAGATTCCCTCTTCTACATACTTTCTTAATGCTTTCACTATACCCAACGAGATGATCTGCGAGATGACAAATTGTCTTTTTGCCGTTAGAAAAGATGGATATAAGACAAAACTGAAAGTAAGGTTGGTCCCTGCTTCCGATTCCCAGCTATTACCTCGTTGTCCTTTGCCAGCCGACTGATAATCAGCCATTACAACGGTAAATGGTTCCACTTCGTCTTGTCTTTCGTCGCACAAAGACGTGAGATAACGATTGGTGGAATCTGTTTGTTTTAGTTCTATGAGATGAAAGTCCAAAGTCATACCATAATTAATAATAGTGGCGCAGGTTGAAAGCATCCTCAACAAGTTCAATCTTGAAAACACCATCGGACCCCACCAACGATATAATGTCGAAAAAAACAGGTTCGTTCAAATTAAAGTATTTAATATAAGCATTGGTTGCCTTCATGATTCGCATGCGTTTCTGGTGGTTTACCGCTTCAATAGGTTCCTTGAAATCATCATTCGAACGGGTTTTTACTTCTACGACCCTTATTGCGCCATCCATATAAGCTACAATATCCAGTTCGAAATGTAAGTAACGCCAGTTTCTGTGACGGATAACATAGCCCCTGCTTTCCAAGTATTTGACTGCAGCTTCTTCACCAGCTTTCCCCAACTCGTTGTGCTTGGCCATCACACAAAACCCTCCAATAACTGAAAATATATACCAATAGCTTCTTCTATTTCCTGCACATAGATAAATTCATCTGCTGTATGGCTTCTACTGCTCTTCCCTGGCCCCATTTTCATACTGTGAAAAGGCATCAACGCTTGGTCGCTCAACGTAGGAGAACCAAAAGGTTTACGTCCTAAAGCAATGGTTCGCTTAACCAAAGGATGATCTAATGGTGTACATGAAGAGTTGAGACGGAAAGAACGGGCCTTGGGTTCACAACTGATGTGCTGTTTTATCTCCTCAAACAATTCTTGGTTGCTATAGCACTCGTTGCTTCTCACATCAACAGTAAAAGTACAGAGGTCAGGAACCACATTATGCTGTGTTCCTGCATTAATCATTGTCACGCTCATTTTTACAGGTCCCAACAGTGGAGACACCTTAGGAAACTGATACTCATGAAACCAACGAATATCATCCAATACTTTATAGATGGCATTGTCACCCTCACCCCGAGCAGCATGACCAGATTTACCGTGTGCCTCCACATCTATTACCATCAAACCTTTTTCGGCTATAGCAGGATGCATCTCTGTTGGCTCACCAACAATAGCAAAGCTAATAGGAGGCAAATCGGGAAGAACGCTTTCAATGCCTTTTTTACCAGATACTTCTTCTTCGCTTGAGGCAAGGAAAATCAGATTATACGACAGGTTGTACTTGCACAAGGTAAGAAACACATGCAACAAGCTCACCACACTAGCGCCAGCATCATTACTACCTAAGCCATAGAGTTTACCATTACTTTCCAGTTGGGGAGAGAAAGGGTTTTTGAGCCAGCCACTAACAGGTTTCACTGTATCGATATGCGAATTGAGCAGCAAGGTAGGCTTTTTCAAATCAAAAGATGGACTCAGGCACCAAATATTATTGTCTTTGCGACAAGTTTCCATTCCTTGTGTCTCGATATACGTTTGCAAACAATCAGCAGCAAGTTGTTCGTCGCGACTTACAGAAGGTATGCTGATGAGCTGTTTCAGCAGCCCGACAGCATCACAAGTCAGCTTTTTTACATCATAATCCATATTTTCTCCACAATTATTATGCAAACATAAGAAATTAATTTAAATTTACGCAATAAAAAACGATGGTTTCATTTGAAACCGCTATCTTTGCATTGAATAAAGATAATTTTGTTATGACTATGAATCATGTTTCTGCATTAGTTGACCTTCAAGTAAAGAAATTAGGAGCCGATTATGCAGTTTTGAAGTATCGTAATGATAAAGGCGAATGGGTGGACATTACCTGGGGGCAGTTCCAAAGTCAAGTTCGCCAGGCAGCTAATGCTATGGCAGTGCTTGGTGTAGAGGAAGAAGACAATGTGGGTATCTTCTCACAGAACAAACCCGAAAGTTTCGTAGTGGACTTTGCCAATATGTATAACCGTGCGGTTTCAGTACCACTATATGCCACTTCATCACCCAGTCAGGCACTATACATTGTGAGTGATGCCAATATTAAGTTGTTGTTTGTTGGCGAGCAATACCAGTACGACACCATTATGACCGTACTGTCACAATGCCATAGCCTGACAAAGATAGTGATATATGACCGTAAAGTAACACGCCATCCGCAAGACAAGATATCCATCTATTTCGATGAGTTCCTGCATTTAGGCGACGGACTTCCTAAGAACGACGTAGTAGAGGCTCGTAAAGCCAAGGGTAAGCCAGAGGATATGCTGGGCCTTCTCTACACCAGTGGCACTACTGGTGAGCCTAAAGGTGTGATGTTGTTGCATGCCAGCATGATTGACCAGTTCAGGAATCACCACGAACGTTTGGGCGAACAGATGAAACCAGGTGATGTAAGCATGAACTTCTTGCCTCTGACACACATTTTTGAGCGCGGTTGGAGCTATGTATGTTTATATGAAGGCATTACCATTGCCGTCAATCTGCGTCCACAAGAGATTCAGCAAGCCATCAAAGAAGTACATCCCACCCACATGTGCAGTGTACCTCGTTTTTGGGAAAAAGTATATATTGGCGTTAAGCAGAAGATTGCAGACGAGAAAGGCATACGCAAGTCTCTGATGGAAAATGCTATCAAAATAGGTAAAAAATACAACGTGGATTACCTGAACAATGGGAAAAAACCACCACTTTGGCTGAGCTTACAGTACAAGTTTTACGAAAAAACAGTCATTTCTACTTTGAAGAAGGTACTAGGCTTAGAAAATGCCAAGTTCTTCCCTACTGCAGGTGCCGCTGTTAGCAACGAGGTATGCGAGTTTGTGCATGCCGTGGGCATCAACATGATTGTCGGATATGGTTTGACTGAATCGTTTGCCACCGTATGCTGCTATCCTTTGGATCATTACGTACCAGGTTCGGTGGGGTTGGTGATACCAAGCTTGAAGGTAAAAATTGACCCCGAAAATGAAGAGATATTATTGAAGGGTCCCACCATCATGAAAGGCTATTTTAAGAAAGAAGATGCTAACAAGGAGGCGTTCACTGAAGACGGCTATTTCCGTACAGGTGATACTGGTTGGTTAGAGGGACGTACTCTGTTCCTGAAAGAACGCATCAAGGACTTAATGAAAACATCCAATGGAAAATACATCAGTCCACAAGCCTTAGAGGCAAAAATGGGTATTGATCGTTTTATCGAGCAAGTTGCCATTATTGCTGATGGTCGCAAATTTGTGTCGGCATTAATAGTACCCTCTTACGAAGCGCTGAAGGAGTTTGCCGTTCAAAAAGGTATCTCCTATCAGTCGCTGGAGGAACTTTTGCAGAATAAGCGTGTACAAGATCTGTTCCAAAACCGCATCGATACTTTGCAACAAGAGTTTGCCCATTACGAACAAATTAAACGATTCACGTTGCTCCCCACACCTTTCAGTATGGAAAATGGTGAGTTGACCAACACCTTAAAACTACGTCGCAGGGTGGTAGCAGAGAATTATAAGGAGTTGATTGATAAAATGTACGAGGAGAATTAATAAGATGATAACAAGTGATCAATTAAAAGAAATAAAAGACAGATGCAGTGCGTTAAACCATTATCTGGATATCGACGGTAAGCAGATGCAATATGAAGAGGAGCAGTTGCGAACGCACGACCCAGACTTTTGGAACGACCAGAAAGCAGCAGAAGCTCAAATGAAAAAGGTAAAAGAGCTGGAAAAATGGCTGAATGGGTATAAAGAAGTAGCAAGCCTGACAGAGGAACTACAGTTGGCATTTGATTTCTTTAAAGACGAGCTGGTGACAGAAGAAGAGGTAGATGCTGCCTATCGCAAAGTATTGGAAGCTATTGAAGCGCTTGAGCTGAAAAACATGCTACGTGATGAAGCTGACAATATGGACTGTGTCCTGAAAATCAACTCAGGAGCAGGAGGCACAGAAAGCCAAGACTGGGCAAGTATGCTGATGCGTATGTACTTACGATATGCTGAAACCCACGGCTACAAAACTACCATTTCCAACCTGCAGGAAGGCGACGAGGCTGGCATCAAGACTTGTACTATAGAAATCTTAGGGGACTATGCCTACGGCTATCTGAAAGGTGAAAATGGTGTGCATCGTTTAGTGCGCGTATCTCCATATAATGCTCAAGGCAAGCGCATGACTTCATTTGCTTCTGTGTTCGCCTCACCATTGGTGGATGACACCATTGAAGTGAAGGTTGATATGGCCTGCGTGTCATGGGACACCTTTCGAAGCAGCGGTGCTGGCGGTCAGAATGTGAACAAGGTGGAATCTGGTGTACGTTTGCGCTATCAGTATAAAGACCCTTATACGGGCGAAGAGGAAGAAATCCTTATCGAAAACACGGAGACACGTGACCAGCCCAAGAACCGAGAGAATGCCATGCAACATCTTAAGTCTATCCTTTACGACAAGGAATTGCAGCATCGCAACGAAGAGAAGGCCAAGGTAGAGGCTGGCAAGAAGAAAATTGAATGGGGCTCACAGATACGCAGCTATGTGTTTGATGACCGTCGCGTAAAAGACCATCGGACAAATTACCAAACATCTGATGTAAATGGAGTAATGGATGGGAAAATCGACGGATTCATTAAGGCTTATCTAATGGAGTTTTCAAGTAAAGATGAATAAATAACTTAAATATTTAACGATATGGCTAAGACTATAAGAAATCAAAAGAAAGAGGCTCGTGAAAAACGTCAAGAGAAACAAGGGAAACAGATGTTGTTTGGCCTCGCAATCATTGCTATTGTATTAGTGGTATTGATGTTCATGTACTACTCAACACAAGTTTAAGCATGCCATTAGAGATAGAGCGGAAGTTTCTAGTATTAGATGATAGCTATAAAAGCCTAGCAACTTCAAGTAGTCACATTATACAAGGATATATCTACAGCGGGAAAGGGAAGACTGTACGCGTGCGTATTCGTGACGAGAGAGGTTATCTCACCATCAAAGGGCCATCAGACAAAGTTGGCATTAGTCGCTATGAGTGGGAAAAAGAGATCGATCCACATGATGCGGAAGAATTGTTGCGACTTTGCGAACCCGGCATAATTGACAAAATGCGCTACCTCGTTCCTTCTGGCAAGCACACCTTTGAGGTGGATGAATTCTTTGGTGAGAACCAAGGATTGGTAATGGCCGAAGTTGAACTCTCCTCAGAAGAAGAATCTTTTGAGAAGCCATCTTTTATTGGCATAGAAGTAACAGGCGATCGCCGGTATTACAATTCTCATTTACGTGAGAATCCATATTCAAAATGGATGATGTGCAATGAATAATATTCAATGGACAGAATACATACCTCAAGAGATGATCAATTTCCTGTTGGTCACCCTCTTCTCGTTACTGATAGGTCTTTCGCTCCATAGATTAAACCTTAACAAGGAAAGTGAAAGGATCCTTTTTGGTACCGACCGTACGTTTACGTTCATTGGCATCTTTGGCTATTTACTCTATATACTAGAGCCAGAGAGCTATACGCTTTACATCTTTGGAGGTTTACTATTGGGCATGCTACTTTCCATCCATTACTATGTTAAGCAATCCCAATACCACCTGTTTGGTGTAACTACTATCGTTATAGCCCTCATTACCTATGCATTGCCACCCATAGTGGTGACACAACCTTCATGGTTTTACGTAATGGTGGTAGTGTTAGTTTTGCTTTTCATAGAGATGAAGCACAACTTTGCCGAGTTGGCTCAACGCATGAAAAACGACGAAATGGTGACACTTGCCAAATTCCTCGCCATCAGTGGCATCATCCTCCCTATCCTACCTGACGAGAACCTCCTACCCGGCATTAACCTTACTCCTTATACCGTATGGCTTGCTACGGTCGTAGTAAGTGGCATCAGTTACCTCTCATATCTCTTAAAGAGGTATGTATTCCGCGAGTCAGGCACTTTAGTGAGCGGTATCCTCGGAGGCTTGTATAGCAGTACGGCTACTATCAGCGTATTGGCGCGTAAGGGCAAGCAAGCCACAGGAACCGAAGCAGAAGAATGCGTAGCTGCCATGCTGATGGCAGTCAGCATGATGTTCTTGAGATTCCTGGTATTGATAGGCATCTTTAGCAAAGAAACGTTGTATATCATCTGGCCATATATGCTGATTATGTCGGCAGTGGCTTTCCTGGTAGGCATACGCATCCACTTGAAAAACCGTCAGCAACTAGCTGCCGCTATGAAGTTTGAGGACGACACAGACAGTAGTAACCCCCTGGAGTTCAAGGTGGCGCTAATATTCGCCGTATTGTTTGTTGTCTTCACCCTTATCACCCACTTTACTGTGGTATATGCTGGCAATAGGGGTTTGCATATTCTTTCGTTCATCGCAGGCTTGAGTGATATCACTCCTTTTATTTTGAATTTATTAGAGAGTACTAGTAGCATTGCCGTAGGTGTGGTGGCAGCTTGCAGCATGCAAGCTATTATTAGCAATATCTGCGTAAACATGTGTTATGCTCTTTTCTTCTCTGGAGGCAACAAAGTGATGAAGCCCCTTATTTTACGCAGTTTTGGTATTGTCATAGTTGCCAACATCATCATGCTTGCAGTGCATTATCTGGTATAACGTCTCCTATTATTATAAGAAGGCTTTACTACTCCTGGCAGTAAGCTTTGCCATAATGTAAGGGAAAGGTTCCCTCCCGTCGGCGTAGTATCTGCCATGGGTGAACGCAATATCTCCCATAGGGGTATAGAAGATACTGCAGTCAATGATAGCAAATACTGCGATGACCCATAGAAAAGCCTCCCACGAGTATTGGGAGGCATTCCTTTGTTTAACCCGCCTTTAAAGAGGGAGAAATTAATCTACGGAGACTATCAAACGGTGATAGTGTGTTAATGCAGGGGTCCCATGATCAGTGGCTTCTAAAATCAGGTGAATGGTATCGCCAGCCTTAGCATCAGCAGGTATTGTGAAATCTGTTGCTGCGGTTTCTGGATTAGCCACAGAAACATTGCCGGCATAGCTGCCCACTTTGAATTGCCACCACTTAAATGTGATTTCATCATTATCAGGGTCTGTCACTTTAGCTTTGACCTTCAGAGTCTCTCCCGGTTTACCAGATAATGACAAAGGAGCTAAGATTAGCGGATGATGATTGGCACCTTCAAACCGAGGAGTGACACTCCAACGAAGACGCTCTGCAAAATCATTCTGAGCAGCAGGAACAAAATCAGGCATTACAGGATCAGCAGCCCCCAGCACAAAAGTAGAGGTTTGTCTTTCAGTATTGGGTTGTTGGCGACCGCCCCACCCCCCATAGGTGTCATTCTGAAAAGCACGCAGGCCATTACCCAAAAGATTTAGGTAAGTGAATGTGTCACCCTCGGCCAAGAACTCTCCTTTCGGCTGAGGAGGCATCCAAACCACATAACCCATCTCACGCAATTCATCTGCCGTATAGCCACTCAAGCCAAAGTAATCCATAATATCACCTTTTACCATCTGCTTCCCATCACCCCATATACGATACATGGCCCCCAAAGGTCCGCGGCTGCTGATATTCTCTGCCAACCACCGGGCTGAATAATATACTTTATCTTCTTCAGGAACACGCATCTGTGCGCCATAAGCCAAAGGCACTGTGCCACCACGCACATTCAGCACCCCAATCTCCGGCCAGTTAGGCTTGATGTAATTGGCAAAGGTATCATCTTGATCTCCACTCAAACAAAGATAAACCTTTTTCTGTATTCTGTCTCTCAAATCTATCCAGTTGGGAGCACCTTCATTTTCATCTTGTATTGATTTCAAAGCTCGGGCAATAGTGCTGCAACCTCCCCAGGCTGTGATAAACAGCTTTCCTGGCACATTGTCAAGTATCTTCTCTTTGATAAGGTCACTTCCTGGAGAATCTTTCGATATATCACCATCAAACTCGACATTGCCCCATCGTACAATGGAACGCATATAATCGGGCGCAGGATAATCGGCATGTACTTTAAGATTAGGATAACATGCTTCATAGGCATCCACCACATCATCAATAAAACGTTCTTCTGGATTCCATCGCCAAGATTCCATTGGTCCATAATTCAATCCATTGCGTGTATATTCACGCCCATCAACAAACCATTTCGTGCCTTTACCATCACCTTTCCAATGGAATTGACTACTTGCATAAACTAATCCTTCCAATTGCATGTCGGGAGCATAGAGCACTAAACGAATAAGAGAGTTGAGGTCATCAAGCTCGGGATCACAGGTAATGATGACCCTGGGTTTCTCAACTTGTTCATAATTAGCATTATCACCACAAGCTACCCAACTTAAAAGCAGGCAGCTAACCATCATGGCATAAACTATTTTCTTCATATTTTAACGATGTTTTTTCTCCTCCTGAGGGATGCGGAATGCAGTATAGAGCTCGATGATAGCAGCAATAAGCAGACATACAATCCACTCATTGCCGTGACTATAGAGCATTAATAAGCCTGTAAGCACAAGGAACAAGGCACCGAACATCTGCTGACGATAGAGCCTTTTGAGTGTGACATTCTCCACATGAGGCTGTGAGGATATTTGAGCAATTGCGGCAGTCACCGCCCCTATAATAAACATATAGGGGGCATACTCCCAATGGGTGACATACACGGCAGCGCCTATCAGCGCAAACACCATACCACACATAAACAATATATTGAGCTCTTTCTTCATTCCTGGTCTTCAGCAAAAACAAAAATGTCTTCGTTGGGCTTCTTCATAAAGTACTTCTCACGGGCAATACGCTCGATGGAGTTAGAATCGGCATTCAGTTCATTCAATTTGCGTGTGCTTTCCTTGTATTCCTCACGATACTTCTCTATCTCACTGCGAATGGCCGATTCCTCCTTCCGAAGTTCCATACGGTAAAGTATGCTGTTTTCATCCACAAAACCGATGATAACGGCAAATAACAGTATCGTGATAAGATACTTGTGCTTTCCCAAGAAATTCCAAAACGATGACAGTTTGTCCATGATGCAATACTATTACTGTTGGTCTCTGCAAATTTAATGATAATTCTCGAATAAAGGAAACATAAATGAATAATTTGCATAATAGTTGAAAAAACGTTATTTTTGCAGAAACAATAGCAGTAAATAATATGGAAGACTACATAGTTTCGGCAAGGAAATACAGACCAGCCACATTCGAAACGGTGATTGGCCAGAAGGCACTGACCACCACACTGAAGAATGCCATTGCTTCGGGCAAATTGGCACAGGCCTACCTTTTCTGTGGTCCCAGAGGTGTAGGGAAAACCACCTGTGCCCGCATCTTTGCCAAGACCATCAACTGCCTCAATCCAACCGCAGATGGGGAGGCTTGTAACGAGTGCGAGAGTTGTCGTGCGTTCAATGAGCAACGTTCTTACAACATCCATGAGCTCGATGCTGCTTCCAATAACTCAGTAGACGACATCCGCCAATTGGTGGAACAAGTGAGAATTCCGCCCCAGATTGGCAAATACAAGGTGTATATTATCGATGAGGTTCACATGCTTTCCACTTCGGCTTTCAATGCCTTCCTTAAGACTTTGGAAGAGCCGCCCCGTCATGCCATTTTCATCTTGGCGACTACCGAAAAACAGAAAATACTGCCTACCATCCTATCACGTTGTCAGATATACGATTTCAACCGCATTGGGGTACAGGACATTGTAGAGCATCTAGTCAGTGTGGCGCAGAAAGAAGGTATCACCTACGAACTTGATGCCCTGAATGTTATTGCCCAAAAAGCCGATGGTGGCATGCGAGATGCATTGTCCATCTTCGACCAAGTAGTGAGTTTCACCCAGGGCAACATCACCTACCAGAGTGTAATAGAGAACTTGAACGTGCTGGACTACGAGTACTATTTCAGCCTTACCGACAAGTTATTGCACAACGACGTGAGCAGCAGTCTGCTGTTGCTCAACGACATTTTGAACAAAGGCTTCGAGGCGGGAAATTTCATCAATGGACTGGGTAGCCATTTCCGTGACTTACTGGTAAGCAAGGATTCTGCCACTGTAAACTTATTAGAGGTAGGAGCCAATATACGCGAACAATACAAGGCACAGGCACAACGTGCACCTTTACCTTTCCTCTATAAGGCCATGAAATTGTGCAGCGACTGCTCCTTGAATTACCGCAATGCTCGCAACAAGCGTTTTTTAATAGAATGCACGCTGATACAACTGGCCCAACTGACACAGTCCGACGATGAATCGCCCAGTGGGGGGCGTTGCCCTCAGCCAGCGATAAAACCCTTCTTCAACAATAGCCAGTCAACGACTACTTCAACGGCACAGACCCCTGCTGTGCCCCAACAGCAACCTGTAGCACCTATCGCTACAGCTACACCTGCTACACATGCCAAGCCACAGGTGACAGCTATGTCTGCTACATCTGGCCAACCTGTAAGTCAGCCTCAACCAGCAGCAAAGCATAAACTCATCTCGTCCATCAGCGAGTTGGGCGTTTCCATCAAACGCAACCAACAAACCACGGCCGCTACTATTGAGGAATCAGAAGAGCATATTCAACATTTAGACAACAAAACCGTCACCCAGGAGGACATCGATGCAAGTTGGAAACGGTTTGCCAACCAATTACCACACGAGCAGATAGCCTTAAAGACCAGTATGGAGAGCATGCGCGTCTCTCTTATTGAAGACGTTCAAGTAGAAATATGTGTAGAGAACGAACTCCATGCCAAACAATTGAACGACATGATGGTTGACATCCGTAGGTTCATGCAGAAAGACCTGCAGAATTACCTATTAGAGCCTCATGTAGTGGTGAAAGAACTACCACTGAGCGTACGATCGTTGAGCCGCTACGAACAATATTTGAAGATGGCAGAAAAGAATCCTTGGTTGGTAAAACTACGTGATAACCTCGGTCTTGAGCTTAATTAATTTAGAAGAGATATAAATAGTTTCTTTTTATAGTGGTGATGCACCATGATATGAAGAAAAAAAACTATCTTTGTACAACTCTAAGTGCAGTACACTGTACTGGGAGCGATTATAATTGTGGTAATAAACTTTAAAAATTAAGACTATGGCTCATGTAATTTCTGACGATTGCGTAATGTGTGGTACTTGCGAAGGTGAGTGCCCAGTAGGTGCAATTTCTGCTGGCGACAGCAAGTATGTCATCAACGCTGACGAATGTATCGATTGCGGCACTTGTGCAGCAGCTTGCCCAAGTGAAGCTATTCATCCTGAAGAGTAATCTTTAATTTCATAAATGAAAGCCCGGCTCTATTGAGTCGGGCTTCATTTATATAGGCTGCGATTATTTCAGCACAGCTAACACTTCCTTGATGCGGCGAATAGCTTCCACAATATTCTCATCGCTGGTAGCATAGCTCATGCGGAAGCAATCTGGGTCACCAAAGGCAGCACCACTCACACAAGCCACATGTCCCACCTCCAGCAGGTACATAGCCAAGTCATCCGCATTGTTGATGTGACGGTCGCCGGCACTCTTGCCGAAGAAGCTGCTACATTTCGGGAACAGATAGAAAGCACCTTGTGGCACATTCACTTCTAAACCGGGTATCTCTTTGCAGAGTTTCACTATCAGATTACGACGGCGCTCAAATGCCTGACGCATCTCCTCCACGCAGACTTGCGAACCACTATAGGCAGCCTCAGCGGCCTTCTGTGACACAGAACAAGGTCCTGATGTATATTGTCCCTGCAACTTGTTCATGCCCTTGATAATCCACTCGGGAGCAGCAGCAAAGCCTATACGCCAACCAGTCATGGCATACGCTTTTGACACACCGTTGATAATCACCACCCTATCCTTGATGTCGGCAAACTGAGCGATGCTCTCGTGGTGACCAATGTAGTTGATATGTTCATAAATCTCGTCAGCTATCACATATACCTGCGGATGCTTAGCCAATACCTCAGCCAATCCCTTCAACTCTTCCTTTCCATACACCGAACCTGTTGGGTTAGATGGTGAACACAATATCAGAGCCTTGGTCTTTGGTGTGATAGCAGCCTCCAACTGAGCAGGGGTGATTTTGAAATCCTGCTCAATGCCTGCACGCACAATCACAGGAGTTCCCTCAGCCAACTTGACCATTTCGGTATAGCTTACCCAGTAAGGGGCGGGCACAATCACCTCGTCGCCCTTATTCACTAATGCCAGTACGGCATTGCAAACACATTGCTTCGCACCGTTAGAGCAGCTTATCTGCGCAGCGGTATAATTCAGTCCGTTTTCATTCTTCAGTTTAGCCACAATAGCATCACGCAGGGCGGGATAGCCCATCACTGGAGAATAGCGTGAATAATTCTCATCAATTGCCAGCTTGGCTGCTTCCTTGATGTGGTCAGGCGTATTGAAGTCAGGTTCACCTACACTCAGGTTGATGATATCAATTCCTTGCGCCTTGAGCTCAGAACTTTTCTGAGACATGGCCAGCGTTGCCGATGGCGACAAGCTGTTCAAACGATCAGATAGTGTATTCATATATTATCAATTATCAATTATTCATTAACCATTAAAAATGCAGATTATGCCCCATGCGATCAGCCTTCGTATGCAGGTATCGTTCGTTATACGGATTGGGCTTCACCTCAATAGGTACGTTCTCTGTAATCTCCAGGCCATAAGCCTCAAGTCCCACGCGCTTTACGGGGTTGTTTGTCATCAGGCGCATCTTATGCACGTTCAGGTCACGTAAGATTTGTGCGCCCACGCCATAATCTCGTTCATCAGCCAAGTGTCCCAAACAGATGTTGGCATCAATGGTGTCCATACCCTCCTCCTGCAGTTTATAGGCACGAATCTTGTCCATCAAACCAATGCCCCTACCCTCTTGGTTCAGGTACACCACCACACCCTTGCCAGCTTGCTCAATCATCTGCATAGCCTTGTGTAGCTGCTCACCGCAGTCGCAACGGCGAGATGCAAAGATGTCACCTGTCATACACGACGAGTGTACCCTTACCAGCACTGGTTCATCAGGATCCCAAGTACCTTTAAAGAGTGCCACATGCTCCATCCCGTTCGATTTCTGCTTAAACGGAATCAACTTAAAGTCGCCAAATTCGGTAGGCATATTCACCTCCACGCCCCGCTCAACCATCGACTCTTCCTTTAGACGGTAAGCAATAAGGTCCTGTATAGAAATCAACTTCAAGTTATATTCATCGGCAAATCGACGCAATTCAGGCAATCGGGCCATGGTGCCATCGTCGCTCATAATCTCCATCAGAGCGCCAGCGGGATAAAGTCCTGCCAGACGAGCCAGGTCAATGGTAGCTTCGGTATGTCCTGCACGCCTCAGCACCCCCTTGTCTTGGGCATATAGCGGATTGATATGGCCAGGACGGCCAAAGTCCTCCGCTTTGGTAGCTGGGTCGGCCAATGCTTTAATAGTGGCGGCACGGTCAGCTGCCGACACACCCGTGGTGCAACCTTTCAGTTTATCAATGGTCACAGTAAATGGGGTACCCAGCATCGAAGTATTGTTTACTACCTGGTGAGGCAGGTTCAACTCCTCACATCTTGATATCGTAATAGGGGCACAAAGCACGCCGCGTGCATGCTTCAGCATGAAGTTCACCTTTTCTGGTGTTATCTTTTCGGCGGCAATTACCAGGTCACCTTCGTTTTCGCGGTCCTCATCATCCACCACTACCACAAAGTTGCCAGCTTTAATCTCCTGCAACGCCTCTTCAATGGTGTCCAGTTTTACTTTCTCCATAATATCTCTCAGTTATCTTTTAATATTCTTGTATTGATAATCTTTATCACCTCCTGATTGGTTTGCACCACCTTGTCCAAGTCGTTAGCCAGCCTCACCCTAAACGCCCAGCTACGGAAGTAGAAGAACAATCCCACAGGCAGTACAACACCACACGCCATATTCAACCACTTATTCTTGAACGGTCTGAGGTGTGCATGGGGCGACATCACAGGATAGTTGTTCAACTCAAGAAGCAAGTAGTTGTTGCGCGAGTTGGCCATATCCACTATCATCATTTCCAGTAACTCGTTGATAAAATCAATCTCGTCATCTTGTTGTCCACCCATCCAGAACTTCATGTAGTTGGTAAGGCGTTTCAAGTCGTGCCTGCTGGTATAGTTCACAATGCGGTCGGTCAGGTTCTGCAGGGCCTTCGGCAGAGTCTGGTAGTCAGGATCGAGAATCACCACATCCTTGCGAGTAATGTTACGCTCAGTTCGAATGCCCAACAGTCGCTTGAACATCTCCTTATAAGTTTCTATGTTCAGTGCCACCGAGTCGTTATTTGACTTATAGGTCAGGTAAGCGCCTATAGGTGCCATAATAGCGGTACTCAGCCACATGCCCTCCCATGCCAGCCAGTTGCCGTCACGTGCCAGTTTGTAGCCTGTATTATTCACTATATAGTAGAAGATGAATATCAGCACCGATATCACCACTGGCATACCCAGTCCGCCCTTGCGGATGATTCCACCCAACGGAGCTCCAATAAAGAAGAACACTATACAAGCCAGCGAAAGGGTTATTTTCTCATGCCAAGCCGTTCTATGTCGCCTGATGCTATAACTCGTCTGACTGATGTTCAGGGTCCTCATGTTCCAGTCGGACAACTGGCTATTGGCACTTGTCAGCATGCTGTTCAGTTGTCGCTGCCTGTCGGTAGGCGACAAGGCATTCATGATGCTATCCACGTCATAATCCAGCACATTGGCCTCTCGCACTCTCAGCGAGTCTTCCACCCAATTTTCCTGATGTATGCGGTAAGCAATTTTCACATTATTATTATAATTAGCGGCACCCATGCTGTCAACCACCACCGACATCGAGTCGATACTGGCCTGCAACATAGCCATGTCTTTGCTATTCGACTGATTTGTCATGAATCCCTCGTCGATCATGTTAAAGTTAGCGTTGAAATCTATCAGCGCATGCTTCACACTGAACGACTCACGTCTATAAGGCACGTTCTGCTGTTTCATGTTCTGCGATTGCAAGTTCTCAAACTGTTCGCCGCTATACAGGTGCAGATACAAGTGCTGCTTATCCTCTGTCATTTCCAGTCTGCCTGAGTCGGCACGTATGATCTGTGCATTGTCAAAGCCGTTGGCAAAGTTATATATCATCACATTATACAGCATACCTGTATTTCTGTCCTTACGTTCCACATACAAGTTATAGCCATCAATCTGGTCATAGAACACTTTCTCGGGTATATCCAACTCGGGCGACTTCTGCCTCATCGAGATCAGCAGTGTCCACAACTTCGTCTGCGCTTTCGGACCTATCACATTCTGGAAATAGAATGACAGGCCACACACAAGCACCAGCATCACTATCAGTGGCCGCATAATTTGCAGCAACGATATGCCTGCAGCCTTCATGGCTATCAGCTCGAAGCGCTCGCCAAAATTACCAAAGGTAATGAGCGACGCCAACAGCACCGCCAATGGTAGTGAGGCAGGCACCAGCGTCAGCGACGCATAGAAAAAGAACTGCGCCAGCACATCCATCGTCAAACCCTTGCCCACCAGGTCATCAACATACCTCCACAAAAACTGCATCTCGAAGATGAAAAGACAAATGAAGAATGTGCCCGCAAACAGCAGACTAAAACTCTTCAAGATAAATATGTCCAGTTTCTTTATGTTTGGCATATAAGTAGCACAAAAGCCTTCTTCGACCACAAAGGTAGTACAAAAAAAGGTAGCAGATGAATTTTTTATTCAAAAAAATAACGATAAAGTTTTGTCGCTTTCAAGAAAAGCTATATCTTTGCACCCGCAATCAGACTTCAAGTCTGGCTGATGGCGGGATAGCTCAGCTGGTTAGAGCGCATGATTCATAATCATGAGGTCGCCGGTTCAATCCCGGCTCCCGCTACC